>DMAP01000056.1 GCA_003446975.1 Clostridiales bacterium
GTGTTTTAAGCTCTAGTGGTGCAGAGAGTGTAACAACCTCCGTAGCTACTGTTGTTGTATCGTAAGGGAGGAATGATCATGGCAGATGGAAAATTGAAGATTGATGAAGCTGCTGAAGAAAGAAGCACCACCATTGATATTGGGGGTACTGAGTTTAAAATGGTTCTTACCACCAAAGCTACAAAGGAAATTGCTAAGCGTTATGGTGGGCTTGAAAACCTGGGTGAGAGGCTGATGAAAACAGAAAACTTTGAACTCGCACTGGATGAGATTGTCTGGCTCATTACACTTCTGGCCAATCAATCCATCCAGATCCATAACATCAGAAACAAGGATGATAAAAGGGATCTGATTACGGAAGAAGAAGTGGAGCTTCTCACCACGCCTTTTGATCTGGCGAGTTACAAGAATGCCATTATGGCAAGCATGATGAAAGGCACTCAGAGGAATGTGGAGAGTGAACCCTCAAAAAACGAGGTGGTCGGGTAAGTGATCAAGAGTTATTTACCCGACTCATTTACTATGGCACTGCCCACCTAAATAGAAATGAAGATGAGGTATGGCTATTACCCATTGGTTATCTGATGGACCTTTGGGAGTGCCACAAGCAGTTTACTGGGATCTCAAAACCAAGAAAGGAATA
The DNA here is from genome assembly GCA_003446975.1 of Clostridiales bacterium. Taxonomy (GTDB): domain Bacteria; phylum Bacillota; class Clostridia; order Tissierellales; family Dethiosulfatibacteraceae; genus 38-11. The sequence continues at coordinate 644 of DMAP01000056.1, forward strand.
TACCATCGACGGTGTTGTTCCTGAGTTCCTGTAAATTATTCCTATTAAATTTCAATCTTGTCATATATAATAATGTGTATGGCGAACTGAATGGAGGGATAAAATGTCGAATAATACAGGCTGTAGTTGTTGTGGTGACATTGTAGATTTAACCATGACTACTGAAGATATGAATATTTGTCCTATTTGTAATCAAGAGGGCAAAAAAGTGAAAAATATAACAGTTAAACACCTAGTTAAAGAAGAATATGTAGAATCAGTAGAAACTATGAATTATTCAATTTGTATGAACGAAGATTGTGATACTGTATACTTTAGTGAAAACAAAGGAATTCAGTTTAGCAAAGAGCAAGTAAAAGTTCCTATTTGGTTTAAGAAAGATGCGGACCCTAGGTATGCTTGCTATTGCAGTGAAGTTACTATTAACCAAGTGAAAGAAGCAGTAAGAGATAAAGGCGCACGAAAGATGAAAGATGTATTAGCAATCACAGGTGCTATGAAAAATTCTAAATGCGAAATTAAAAATCCACTTGGAGTTTGTTGCCATGAGACAATTCAAACGGCGATTGACGAAGCACTAGCAGAATAATAAACAAGTTTTCATTTATCAAGACACTTCTGATGAGGTGTCTTTTTTCATGCCCCAAAGGAGGTGAACGCTATGTCGGACTTCGGCCTGAAAATAGGTGTTGAGGGTGAAAAAGAATTTAAGAACTCTCTTCGAGATATCAATCAAACATTCAAGGTGCTGGGTTCTGAAATGAATCTGGTTACTTCACAGTTTGATAAGCAAGATAAATCCATCAAGGCTATAACAGCAAGAAATGAAGTCTTAAATAAAGAGATTGACGCTCAGAAAAACAAAGTATCCACCCTTGAAGCTGCACTGAAAAATGCTGCGGAGTCCTTTGGGGAGAATGACAAGCGAACAAAAGCCTGGCAGATCCAGCTAAACAATGCAAATGCGGACCTAAACAAAATGGAAAAAGAGCTGGAAGATTCAGCTGAAGAAGCAGAAAACCTGGGAGAGCAGTTAGATGAATCTGGTAAGTCCGCAGAAGGCGCTGGTGGGAAGTTTGAGAAGTTTGGAGGGGTTCTTAAAGGGATTGGTGTCGCTATGGGTTCTGTGGCACTTGCTGCAGGTGCTGCAACCATAAAGCTGGGGAAGGAAATTGTCCAGCAGTTTGGTGAGCTTGAACAGAATCTTGGTGGATCTGAAGCGGTCTTTGGAGAATATGCAGCGTCCATTCAGAAGACCGGTGAAGAGGCCTATAAAAATCTTGGGGTATCCCAGAGTCAATATTTAGCTACAGCCAATAAGATGGGAGCACTTTTTCAAGGTTCTGGTGTTGAACAGCAAAAGAGTCTAGAACTGACAGAAAAGGCCATGCAGCGAGCTGCAGACATGGCATCAGTTATGGGCATCGATATGCAGGTAGCCCTTGATTCTGTTGCCGGTGCGGCCAAAGGTAACTTCACCATGATGGATAACCTGGGTGTTGCCATGAACGCTACAAATATCGAAGCCTACGCTCTTGCCAAAGGATTAGATTTCACCTGGGCATCGGCAACAAATGCAGAAAAAGCTGAAGTGGCCATGCAGATGTTCTTTGAAAATACGGAGCAATATGCTGGGAACTTTGCCAGAGAGTCCACCCAAACCGTCACAGGGTCCATAGGTCTTTTACAAGCTGCTCTAGGTTCATTTACCGCAGGTCTAGGAAATGCAGATGCGGATATGACAAACCTAACCCAAAATCTCGTAGATGCTTTTCAGGCAGTCGTCATCAATATTGTTCCGATCCTGGAGAATGTGGTAACAGCACTACCAACAGCTATGGATGCGATCCTTATAGCCATTGGAGACCTTCTGCCAGTTCTTCTTAGTACAGTAACAGGTTTATTCACCCAGGTTCTGGAAACCTTACTTAGCCTACTTCCAGAACTGATTCCAGCAGCTGTAGATGCGGTTATGACAATTGTTGGAGCACTCATTGAGAATTTGCCGCTTTTAATCGATGCGGCTGTTCAGCTCATTACTGCCCTTGTAGAAGGTTTAGGTTTGGCTTTACCTGAGCTTATACCTTCTATGGTTGAAGCTGTCATCTTAATCGCAACAACCTTAATCAATAATCTGAATCTCGTCTTGGATGCAGCTTTTCAGATTATCAGTGGATTGGCTCAAGGACTTTTAAATGCTCTCCCTACACTAATTGAAGCCTTACCTCAAATCATCAACAGTATTATTGGTTTCATCACCACAAATCTACCAAGACTTATTGAAATGGGTGTCCAGCTTACCATCCAACTTGGTATGGGCTTGATCAGGGCTATTCCGCAGATAGTTGCTCAACTTCCACAAATCATATTCTCTATTGTGAGCGGACTTACCAGAGGAATACCATCCGTACTTGAGGTTGGAAAAAATATCGCAAGAGGCTTATGGGATGGTATTGCATCAATGATCGGTTGGCTTGGAGAAAAAGTAAAAAACATGGTCAACGGTATTGTTGGTGGCGTTAAGAAGGTTCTTGGCATCAACTCCCCCTCAAAGGTATTTGCTGGCATTGGTGCTAACATGAGTGAGGGTATTGGAGAAGGCTTCACTGATGCAATGAGCGGAATTGAAAAGGACATACAGGGGTCAATACCTACTAATTTTAATCTTGATACTAGACTCAATATTGATGACTCGCTTCAAGGTTTTAATCCTAATAGAGAGACCACATCGATAATTCAACATACAGGAGTTATAGAGGTTAGAGGGATAAATACAAAGAATGAGTTAACTGGTGTGGTTGAAATTATTATGGACCAGTTTAGAAGGGAGGCTAGAATCTGATGATTAGACTTGAAACTTCTAACGGAGAAGTCCTATCAAAGATTCTTAAGGACCTCTTTCCGTTTGAATATGTTTCAAATCGTGTAGTAAATCGACTTTTAGACGGAAGTTATCATGTTCAGGTGATAGGTAGTCCCATTAAGAGTACTGTAGGTACAATCATATCAAGTTTTAGACAGGCAGAAAAAATCAACCTTCTAATTGACTTTGGCACTCCACTGGTTATGATTTTTCTTGATAAAAAATATGAAGTCTACATCGATGAGAAAATTTCTTGGAAACGGATAAATTTTGCACACGGTAATTTAGATAAAAGCCTTTTTGAAGGAACAATTAAAATGGTTCTCAAAGAGGAGGTGTCGCCGTGAGAAGTGTCACCCCCCACTTGAATGAAAAGCTAACAAGCACACAGCAAACCCCAGCTAACAAGGCTGATCCAAAGATGAGTATAAGGGTAAGCAGGGCTAGGACCACCGTAATGGATTCAGACTACTGGACTGTTGAAACCATAAGGACAGCAGATAATTTAGGGGATATATCCCTAGCAGCAAGAAGAAGGGTTCCCTATGGATCTCCGGACAGCATCTATGAGATCCATATTGAAGGTGGAATCGTTAAAACATCAATTAGAAAATATCCTGACTACTTTAAATTTGGATGGGTTCAGCAGTTTGAACTTGGAGAAGGAAGTGCTGTGGCCATAGCCTTTAACGGAAACTGGCAGCTTCATAGAAGAAAATGGAGGTTAGCAACTGACGAGAAGCCCTTTATATTCTGGGTGGATTCAGATGGAGTCTTATGGAGCCAGCTTTGGGATTTAAATGAGACAAAAAGGCAAATTTCCTCCTCAGTTACAAGAGTTAAAGCCATAAGAGGCTGGAAGAATGTGAACTTCCCGGATAAGGATCAGGGGATCATCGTCTCCTACATTAAAACCGATGGGAAGGTATATTATTCAAGCTACTGCCAGACTGTGGACTTTACTAATGTCTGGGAGCCTGAAAGACAACTTGTGGAATTCACTGCAACTGCCATATCTTTAAATATGTTTATCACAAATGACTTTAGAATGGGGTTTACCATTGAGGATTCTTCAGGAAACATACACTGGATGGTCACAGAAAGAAACTGGGCAGGTATGGCCATAGCAACAGAAACCATAAAGCCATATTTGGAGAAGTCAAAGACAGAACTCATAAAGATTACCTATCATGATGTGTTTGAACCAGCAGAAACCATTAGGGTCTACTCTCCCTATTCAGCGGGTTTAGAACACATTTTTCATGATGTTTATAATAAGTTTTTATGGATTGCGAACCTTGATGATGGAAACGGCGACTGGGGCAGAACCATACAGTTTGAAACTCTTTACCCCATGCATGAGCTCCAGGTGGTTAACCTATTTCTGGAGGATATGTACTTTGGAATGGTGATCCCTGTTGGTAGTGTGACTCATCTTGGAGGAAACAAGTATCAAGCCTCAGTATCTGAGGAGACTCTGGTTGGTATGAATAATGCTCAAGGGAGTGTCAGACTTACCATTAAGAACCTAAAAACACAGCTTGGTCTTATGATGGATGACTTCTTTATAGAGTTTACACCAGATAATCTGGTCCCAATTGAGATACCGCTACCTGTGGTGGAGGAGGTGTGGAATGAGTAAGAGTGAAGGAAAGAAGATTGCCATTAGATTTAGTGACAGGGTGATGGGAAACCTTGAGATACTCCCTAAACTACCCTTTATCGTTGGGAAGTTCGTAAACCTATTTGGTTTTTACGGGGCAAGTAGTACTTATTCATCATACTATCCTTCCAATGCCTTTGATGGATCTACTTCTTCCATGTGGTACACAAGGACGACCGGTGAGCAGTGGATTCAGGTAAGTACAGTAAGACCCATAAGACTTGGAGGCTTCAGGTGGTATTTGGGAAGCAGCTATAGACCAAAGGACTTTAAGGTTCAAGGAAGTGATGATGGAGTCAACTGGACTGATCTATTTACTGGAACAAGTGAAGATACCGCAGGATGGAAGGAATATTACTGGCAGTATTCTGATGCTTATCTTTACCACAGATGGACCATAACCACCAGATATTCAAGCTACCTTTATCTCTATGAGATAGAGGCATTCGTTCATGATGAAAAGGCTATGAAGATAACTGGACTTCAAAGAGACTTTGTTGGCGGAGAGCTTAAGGAAGTCGACTATGCCATTAAAAAGATAGAGCACCATCCTACTGAGGAAAACACCCTTCTAATTACCTTACATGATAACTACCAGGAAGCCTTTGACGAAGTAGAAGGTGCCATAACCATCCAATACAAAGGTCAGCTGGGAAATCTAATCGGGTATGGTGGGGCTGTGGAGGACTTTACAGTAGGCTTTTATCCAACAGAGCTCATTTCCTCACCTAATCCTGGCATCGAGGAAAGGTTAACGGTTGGAGTAAATACCACAACAATTTTGATACCAATAACCTATC
>DMAP01000346.1 GCA_003446975.1 Clostridiales bacterium
ACACCATGTCTGTTTCGTCCAATACTTCCTGTATCTCGCCCTTGCTTTCTTCTGCGGCTTTTAAACCTATGTCGGGATTCGATCCAGCTCCCAATCCATTGGTTAGTTTTTCTCCAATTTGTATTCTATTATCTGATTTAGAGTTGATCAAAGCTTGCTTATCCGTGTTGACAGCAATAAAGGATATGCCTTTTACATCAGCATTGATCATCCTATTGACTGCATTATTACCGCCGCCACCTACTCCAATTACTTTTATTTTTGCTAATCCCACAGGGTCAACATCAAATTCGAACATATTATACCTCCCCTTTTTGTTATATATTAGTATAGCATATAACCATTGATTTTTAACTTATTTTATCATATTTAATCAGCTTTTTGACAATTAGATTGAAATCATTGAAAATTTTAAGTCCAAAGGACAATACGATTGCCAGGTATAACGAAATGCCAAGTTTCTCTCCAATAAAAGCCAACAAGCAAGCAAAAAGTATCTCGGAAATGATAAGTATTGCTTCCTTATATATGTTAAACGACATGCTCTCATTCTTGATAATCCTGAGCAAACTTTGCAGCAGAATCAGAATAATCAAAGTCACATAGATTGTAAATGTAGCGCTATATGAGAAAGATAAAGTTAATCCAAGCAGTAAACCCATTGCCAATCCGATTATTGCGAATATCATTCATTACACCTTCCTTTTATTTGATTGTTGTTCAGTCATCATATTTTGGTATCAGTATAAAATCACTTTTCATTGTTTCAATTTCGAGTCCATAGACAGTTTTCAAATTGTAGGCATAAGTATTCGGGGCATTAATTGAGGCTGACAATAAATCTTTGTTGCCGATGGCCTTGATAATAAAAGGAGCTCCAACACCCTCTCCATTTATTTTGATTAGCGGACCGACACAGACAATCTCGGTTTTTGCCAGAATTCTTTTACCATTGATAGATATCGCCTCTGCGCCAGCATTGATCAAATCATTGATAATCATTGCAACATCAACATCATGAACCAAATCATAGTTGATGTTTCTTTGCGTGCTGGCTGCATTGTCAGCCAACTTGATCAATACGCCTTCGCCTCTGACATTGGTATAACCTGCTATAGATTTAACCCTGCTAATCTCTTCCTCCAAATAGCCACCGATATAATCACTGTTATATTCAGACAGCTGATATTTGTTTAAATCTCTGCTGGTCATTACAATAACTGATTTGAGCTCTTCAATCTCATTTTGAATGGTTTTAAGTTCATTGGAAAATACCGCGACTGAATTCACATTGATAAAAGCGTAGCTTTTTGAATCATTCATAATCTGCAGACCACCAAGAAATCCTATAGTAACCGCCAATGCTGTTATCCATATTCTATATTTTGTCATAATAGCACCACATTTCTTCACAGTTGTTAAAGCTTCTCAAAAATATTGCCATATTAATAAGGTTGAGCATACCTGAACTCAAAAACCCTGATTTGTCTTTGAATTTCAATTTCATTTAGGACAGTCACTTCAACCTGGTAATTAAGATTTTTCATCTCCCAGACTGCACCGCCCTTGAAATTCAGTACCGATTCCAGGGTCTGTGTGTTACCAATCGCTTTAATCTCAATAGGAGGTAGTACTGACACGCCATTGATATTCAAATAAGTACCTACCGGTACTATTTCTGTGTAATTGGTATGTCTTTGTCCGTTGATGGAGATTGCCTCGGCTCCTGCTGCATTTAAATTGCTGATGACCAATAATATGTACTCATAATTATACACCAGATTGTTGGAGAATTCTGTAAGCTGATTTTCGACAGGCGGATTGTCCAGAGTGACGATCACACCAGGCCCTTTTACATCAGTAAAGCCCGCCATTATTCTATATTTATTCAACTCATCCCTCAGTGATTTGATATAAATACTCTCCTCGGCAGCATTGTTCTCATATTCCCTCAATCGATCCTCCAGCTCATCAAGATCCTTAATCAACTGATTTTTTTCTTCATTGGCATTTTTAATTTCACTGGTCAACTGGTTTATTCTTTGAGAAAAGACAATCCCACCTGCAGTATCTCTAACTAACTGAAATTGCAAAGCAAGAACCAGTCCAAGAAAAATGCTGATTAACATAATAAAAATTTTATTCTTCAAGCTTGACCTCCATATCGTCAAAATCTATGTAAACCGGATTTTCGCCTCTGGTAAAATCTATTAATCCCAATATATCCTGATTATTTTTCATTCTATCATTTATTATCTCTTTGGTAAACAAGATTTGATATTTCATATTTGACCTGTAATCCAGTTTAATTAAGGTTCCATAGCTGGTGGTGACAAATACTTGATTGTTTCTAATATCAATATGACCAACATAGTCAAAGCCATTTATTTTGATGTAATATAAGAGTTCTATCAAAGGCAAGACCTTGATGTCGCTATTATCTATAGATACCATTTCACCTAGCCTAAAGGTCAGTTCGCGGTCAAGCCTGATCATGGGGAGGTTGTTTGCATCTGCTTCCGAATACTTTAGAGGTATGCCTTCATAGTCGAGTATAATCGCCTGTGTGGGATCCATCATAAAAACAGCTTCTTGCCTCTCAATAACATGAATTTGAATGATGTCTGGCAGCTTTCTTTTTATTTCTGCTTCTTTGATCATTACGCCTGTGGCAACTCTGTTTTCTGATATCCTTTTTTCAATTCGCAAAAGATTATCTCCTATATTCAATCCTGATAATTCAATTATCTCAGTTTCAGTCATCTGTTTATTGCCATATACTTGAATTTCTTTCACGTTGAATACTTCGGTATATATAATAATGTAGGCTGAACTCATCACAGCAAGCAAAAAAAGTAATATGTTGAATATGACTCTTCTTCTCTTTTTTTTCTTTTCAATTCTTTGTTTTCTATCCATTTGCTATCAATTTCCTGATTTCAAGTTGAATCATTTTTTCGGATTTCAAGTTCGCCATTTTATAACTATTGCGCTTCATTTTATCATACAATTCTTTATTATTTATTAAGCTTTCAATAAGATTAATCAACAAATCTCCAGAAACTTCTTTTTCTGTTAGGACAAAAGCACCTCCGTTTTTTTCGATGCTTCTTGCATTTTTTTCCTGATGATTCTCAGCAGTATAAGCTTTTGGCACCAATATTGCCGGCAGACCCAATGCGGTGATTTCAGAAACAGTGATAGCTCCCGCACTTCCAATCACCACGTCACACGCATTCAATGCCTTTGGTGCATCTATCATATAGTCCACTACCGTTACATTTCTAGGTAAAGGATCAATTCCCTTTTCCTTCAGCTCCAAATTAAATCTCTCAAATAATCGCTTGCCTGTGACATGAAGAAGTCTGATACGGCTATCTCCCTTAATCTTTAAAATCAAGTCCAATATTGCATTGTTCAAGCTTACTTGTCCACCGCTTCCGCCAAATGAGTAGATGAAGAAAATATCTTCACTAATGCCAAAATCCATCCGGCTTTGCTTTCGAGTGTAGCCTAATATTTCTTTTTTCAATGGATTGCCTACAAGTACTGTTTTTCTTGCACGTTTAAAAAAACTGTCAGATTCCGAAAAACTGATTAAAACCACATCAACAATTCTTGATAGCATCTTGTTCGTAATGCCCGGATAAGCATTTTGTTCATGTATCATTGTTTTCTTCCCAATCAGTTTGCCTGCGAGCACAACAGGTCCTGAAACAAAACCGCCAGTTCCAATCACCAAATCCGGCTGTTCTTTTTTTATTATGCGGATTGCCTGAAATAAACCGATTAGATTATTGTATAAGGTCACCAGGTTAGAGAGAGACAGTAATTTTCTATTGATAAAACCTGTCTTCACAGTTAAAAACCGCAACCCTGATTTTGGAACTATCTCGCTTTCCATACTATTTTCAGACCCAATATATAGTATTTCTACCTTTTCACACATGTCTTTTAATATATCCACTATTGCAAGAGCAGGTGATATATGCCCTCCTGTACCGCCGCCTGTAATTACTACTTTCATCGTTACCTCTTTATAAAGAATTTTTTGATATATTAAGTAAAACACCAACTGCTGCCATGAAAATCAGAAGAG
>DMAP01000390.1 GCA_003446975.1 Clostridiales bacterium
GATGGGCGGGAGGCTGTACAAGTGGACATGGCATCAGTGGGACCAGTCAGTTGTCTATTCTCAGTTGGGTAGCCTCCATATTTTTCTTTATTGGTGGCATCGTAACAGCTTTTCTGATCTATGGATTTTAGGGGGTGAGTTGAGAGATGACTAAACTACATGAAAATAAGAATATACAAATGTTTTTAGGATTGGTGATGGGTATTGTCTTTGGATTTCTCCTTCATAAAGGTGGCGTATCAAAATATGACATTATTTTGGCACAACTCAGATTGACTGATTTTACCGTCCTTAAAATCATGCTTTCCGCTGTCATCGTAACGATGCTTGGTATCAGTTACCTATATCCCAAGGGAAGTATAAAGCTTCAGGTCAAACCCGGATCCATAAAAAATTCTGTTATAGGAGGTCTTATATTTGGTGTTGGATTTGCAACACTGGGTTATTGTCCAGGAACTATAGCTGCAGCAGTTGGAAATGGTTATCTGGATGGTTTGATTGGTGGTATGATAGGAATTATTATAGGCTCAGGAATATACGCTGCTTTTTATAGCAATTGGAAAAAGAAGAAACTTATTACTGAAGATAGATACAGTGGTAAATCATTGTTTGATTCTATACAAGGGAATCCGTTCAGATACACATTACCTTTTTCAGCTATACTTGTTTTAATCATGATAGTAGTTGAAATTGCAGGACTTTAGGAGGAATCATGCTGGAATACCCACATGAGTTATTACACAATTTATCTGTTATTATGGCACTTCTTGCAATGGTTATTATGGTCTATGGTGTTATAGTTGCTTTTGTTAAGCTTGTTTATTCAGAGATGAGACGGAAAGAAAGATTCATATGCTATGATGATAGAGAGGAACTACGAGTCAATCTGGGTTCATATATATTGCTTGCACTTGAAATACTGATTGTAGCGGATGTTATCGAGTCTATATCAAATAGAACATATGAGGACTTGATTATCCTGGCGGGTATTGTTGTTATAAGAACTATGATGGGCTATTTTCTGGATAAGGAGTTGGCTTCCCACATAAAGCATAAAAAATAGAGTGCGGTTATCCGCACTCTCAGCTTTTATATTTGATTACCATTTCCCTTTTCCAACATGTCCTGCAATTTCAGCCTTACACATCTGCTTGAGCTGCCATGCCATATCTTGAGCCTTCTTGAATATGTCAACACATGGTGGATCCAAATCTAGTTCCTCTCCTTCATCTGCCAATTCTTCAATTGCCATACAAAGGTTGATGATATCCATATGTATATCATTTGTTCTGTCTGAGTTGATGATTTTGTCTGCGGCTTCATCGCTCAATACGTCAAATTTCTCTCTCGCTGCACCGCACTTGGGGCACTTATCGCCTAATTTACTCTCTTCTGTTACAAATCCACATACCGAACATTTTAACAATTTTTCCATATATGATACCTCCTGGGAATTTTATTATGTTGCACACATATATATTTTAACATTTATCTGTCAAAAAACAATATAATTAGTTCAAATTTATAATATAACTAAAATATTTTGGATCTTTAAAGCTAATAATCATCAAACGCAACCTAATAAATATGTTTGAATAAAGCTGAATTATATGCTATTATTTAGGAACCGACTGGTCGGTCGGGTTAAAATTGACGGAGGTGCATTTTGAAAAACAGACTTGGAATAGTATTAATGATAATTTTGTTGGTTGTGTTTATTGCAGCATGTTCAACCAATCAGACTGTTGCAGAATCAGAAGAGAGTTTCATTGCGGTAGAAATAGAAATCTTGCAAAGATCGCAGCTATATATTGAAAATAAATTTACTGGAAGGGCATATCCGAGCAATGATGCATATATTTTGCCACCTTTAATGGCAGAAGTAGAGGAAATTAATGTGTCAGTAGGAGACTTGGTTAAAAAAGACCAGGCATTGTTCAGATTGGACAAGAAAAATATTCAAAACCAAGTGGATCAGGCTAATGCGGCTTATCAGGCTGCTTTGGCCAATCTTGCCATGACTACAGAACAGATCAATGCCGCTAAAGATGCATTTGAAAGAACTAAGTCACTATATGAGTCAGGCGTTGTTTCGAGGGCTCAATACGATCAAGCGGAATTGGCGGCATCGGAAAAACCGATCAATACAATTTCCAAAAGCGTGGAACAGGCAAGACTTGCCTACACACAGGCAGTCGATGCCCTTGACAACACCATTGTTAAAGCGCCCATAGAAGGGACCGTAACCTCAGTGGATATTAAGGAAGGCCAGATTGCCCTGAGTTCTCAACCGGCTATTGTTATTATGAATCTTGCCCAAATGACCGTTAAGATCAATGTTACGGAAGGTATCGTCAATAATTTATTCGTCGGGCAGCCGGTCGAAATTAAAATTGACTCGGCTGATTTAGAGACGAACGCAGAGATTATTTCGGTCAGCAATGCAGTAGACCCGATGACAAACCTATATAATGTGGAAATCTCACTCGAAAACAACAGCTTGATAAAAGCTGGGATGTTTGCTCAGGTTACAATCAATACGGATATAAGAGAAGATAGATTATCAGTCCCTGGGAACGCAGTGTTGGAAAAAAATGGTGTCAGCATAGTTTATGTGGAAGACAATGGAATGGCGTTTGAAAAAAAAGTCATTACAGGTTTGGATACAGGACAAAGGGTTGAAATCATATCTGGATTGGAAGCGGGTCAAAGAATTATTGTAAAAGGGCAGAACTATATCAGTGATGGCAGTATCGTTAAAGTCGTGAGGGGTGAGTAAACATGCTATCAAAATTTTCAGTAAAAAGACCTGTAACGATTGTTATGATGGTACTGATAGTTGTTTTGATTGGGTCAGTCTCCCTCTCAAAATTACCTATAGACCTTTTGCCTTCGATAGAATATCCTGTTGCTGTAGTGTCTACATCATATACTGGCGTAGGCCCTGAAGAAATTGAAACCCTTGTGACGCGACCATTGGAAGATGTCTTGACAACAGTAGAGAATATAGATTCTATCAGGTCTATTTCATCAGAAGGAAGCTCATTGATTATTCTTCAATTCAATTTTGGCACTGATATGGAATTTGCTGCACTTGAAATACGTGAAAAGATAGATCTGGTTAAGGGATTCTTGCCAACAGAAGCTCGAAATCCAACCGTTTTTAAGTTTGATCCCAATGCCATACCGATAATGTATCTGACAATTGAGAGTCGAGGGGATTTGTTTACAACGCAAAATCTGGCAGAAGATATCGTCAAGACCAGGCTAGAGAGGATTCAAGGGGTTGCCTCTGTTGAAGTTAGTGGTGGATACACTAAAGAGGTTCAAGTTCGGTTGATAGACAGCAAAGTCAAGGGATATGGATTGACCGGTGAGTATATTTCGCAAATTTTAGCGGCAGAAAACCTCAATCTGCCTGGAGGAGAAGTTTTCAAAGGAAACAACACCCTGACAGTGAGAACCATAGGAGAGTTCCAGAATGTGGAGGAACTGAGCAACGCAAATATTCCTTTGCCTAGAGGTGGAACGGTAAGACTCAAGGATCTATCCACTGTAGAGCTTGTCAATACTGAAAGAACAAGCATTGCAAAGTATAATGGAGAGGATACTCTTGAGCTGACCATCATGAAACAATCAGGGGTTAATACGGTGGGTGTTAGCCAGTTGATTAAGCAGCAAATTACCACACTTGAAGCAGAATATCCAAACATAGATATAAAAGTGGTATTTGATCAAGCTTCATTTATAAATCTCGCTATATTTCAGATGATAAGGAGTGCGCTGTTGGGTGGAGCTCTTGCTATTGTTGTGCTTCTGCTGTTTTTGAGAAATATCCGTTCAACAGTCATCATAGCGATTGCTATTCCTACATCAGTTGTTGCGACTTTTATATTGATGTATTTTGTGAATGTTACCATGAATATCATGACTCTGGGAGGATTAGCTCTGGGAGTAGGGATGCTGGTCGATAATTCTATTGTTGTCCTTGAAAACATATTCAGGCATAGGAACGAGGGATATGAAAAGGAGGAGGCATCTGTTCTTGGAGCTAATGAGGTTTCAACAGCAGTTTCCGCATCTACATTCACGACAATAGCGGTCTTTTTGCCTATTGTCTTTGTGCAAGGAATTACTTCAACGATTTTCAAAGAGTTGGCTATGACAATTACCTTTGCATTATTAAGTTCACTGTTGATTGCACTAACTTTGATACCAATGATGTCATCCAAATTGCTAACTGCGAAGAATATCAAATTGGATTCAGGTAAAGACGAAGAGCTACACAATGAAAAAGGGTTTTTGAATAAAGTTAAAAAGTATTATCGAAAAACATTGAGTGTCAGTCTAAAACATAGACTTTTTGTGTTTATCGTCAGTATCGTTATTTTTGTAGGAAGCTTAAGTACTTTGCTAACTATTGGTTCATCTTTTTTTCCTGCTACCGATGAAGGACAGCTGGACATCAGCATTAGATTGCCCATCGGGGCTGAACTGAAGGAAACCGAAGTAATCACGACTGATGTTGAAAGTATACTTTATCAGATTCCAGAGGTCGACTACCTTTTTACAAGCATAGGAACAGGAGGAGGATTTGGTGGATTAAGGGGAGGCTCTAGCAACAGATCAAATATATCTGTCACCCTCGTCGGATTATCTGATAGAGATCGAAACACAATGGAAGTTGCAGATGAAGTCAGAAACCTGACCAAAGAAATCCCAGGAGCTGAGATTGGCGTCACATCTTCATCAAGAATGATGGCTGTGGGATTTGGCGGTGGTGGGATCAGTATAGCAATTAGAGGCGACGATATCTCTATCCTCGAAAAAATCAGCCTAGACATCAGGGATATAATGGAGGAGGTTGACGGAACAAGAGAAATTGCTGTTTCGCTGGAAGAAGGCATACCGGAGATACAGGTAAGAGTAGATAAAGATAGGGCATCTCAATATGGATTGAATTCATTCGCAATAGCCAATACAGTCAGAAACACCCTTTCAGGCAATGTAGCGACTCGGTTAAAAATGGAAGGCGAAGAGATTAATGTTGTGATAGTAGGGGATGAGGTCTACTCACAAAGCGTATCAAGTTTGGAGATGTTGCCATTGTCTACACCAATGGGCACTACAGTTCCCTTATCTCAAGTAGCTGAAGTCTATATGGCTAGAGGTCCAATCAGTATTCAACGTGAGGATCAGGCCAGAGTGGTTTCGGTAAGCGCGGAAACATA
>DMAP01000389.1 GCA_003446975.1 Clostridiales bacterium
GCAAAAAACGAAACTGGCCCTCTTAGATTTACCTATGAGAACCAGTTTCTATGTTACTGTGTTCATGCTTTCTCCTTTTTTCGGGATTATGACCCAAAGAGAAATCTTCGTAGCATCCTGTTTCCAGAATACCTACTCCAACAACTATCCTACCAATCATCTTTCAATAATACAGCTAAGGTTTAATTAATCTTACTTCTTTCTTGGAACTTGTTCAACAAACTAAAATCTTTTTCTTAAAACTGTTTTACAAACAAAATCTTTTTTCAAAAACCGTTTTACAAACCAAAATCTTTTTCTTAAAACTGTTTTACAAATTAAAATCTTTCTTCTTGAAACGTGTTCAATGAATTAAACTTCTTTTCGTGAAACTTGTTCTAAAAACCAAACTTCTTTCGTGAAACCTGTTCTAAAAACCAAACTTCTTTCGTGAAACCTGTTCTAAAAACCAAATTTCTTTTCGTGAAACCTGTTCTAAAAACTAAACTTCCTTCATAAAACTTGTTCTGGAACTAAAATCTCTTACTGTCCTTAGTTGCATTAATCTGATATTTCGATAGAGTATTTGTTGTATACCCATTATATCATAATATTTTTTCTGTGCAAGCGTTTTCAAAAAAACATACTTATTTTTTTTATAAGCTTGAAATGATAATGGGTTTATCTTGTCTTTTTTTTAGATTATGTTATATAATGTAAACACATTTCAATATGATTTCTCACGGAACAACAGGAGGTCGACATGAGTCATATACATATACCAGATGGGATTATCCCGATATATTTATGGTTGCCAGCATATATACTGGCCTTTGCTATTATTCACTTAGTGATCAAGGGTAGCAGTAAAGAACAGATTAAGAGGGTCTTGCCCTTTACCGGCATCGCAGCCGCATTGATGCTTATAGGTATGTCTGTTCCACTGGTTGTAATACCTGTGCATCTTAGTCTTGCTGTGTTGACCGGCATACTAATAGGTCCCAAAATGGCTTTTTTGGTTGTGTTTGTGGTATCCATGATTTTAGCCATGTTTGGTCATGGAGGTATAACCATCGTTGGCCTTAATACCCTTGTGATAGGGTCTGAGGTTTTCATAGGTGCAACGCTCTTCAGAAGATTGGCAAAGAGCAATCTGGTTGTGGGCACCTGTGTGGCGACAGTCATAGCCTTGATTGTATCTATGACTATGATGGTTGGTATTATTGGTACCTATGCCGGATTTGCAGAGGTATTACCGCACGAGATTCATGATCATGAAGACACTGATGAAATACATGAGGACAAAGAAGAAGATCACGAGGACTTTCACTTAGATGAAGCTATCGGTGAGATTAACTATTTTGTGTTTTCAGGATGGCTGGCTTTGATTATGATCGTGATTGCAGGTATAGGATTGGAAACTCTGGTCACTGTCCTAATCATTCGATACTTTTACAAAGTCAGACCGGACTTGATTGAAACCATACATGGCTTTACAACGTAATGGAAAGGTAGAATATGCATATAGCGGAGATAGACAATCTATCGTTGAATGGCGATAGCAAACTGCATAAGGCAGGTACAATATCAAAAGTTGTTTTTTCAGTGCTAATTCTGACAAGTCTTATTATCAGCAAAGACTTGTATCGGTTGACAAGCATCATTTCGATTGTGCTGATTTTTTTTGCAGTTGGGAAAATACCAATCATTCATATAGGCCACTTGGCTTTATATCCTGCCTTATTCAGCGCATTTTTTGCTCTGTTGTCCGCACAGCAAGGGTGGGTTGCGGGAGCGATAGTCATATTAAAGGCTGTGGGAGCGGCTCTTACAATGCTTCTGTTAATCACTACAACACCTTATGTGGATGTTTTCTCAGTCTTTTCATTATTTATGCCAAGTCTGCTTGTGGATGTTTTTTTGATGACATATAGATCTTTTTTCATCATTCTTGACAAAGTCGACAATCTCTTAAGAAGCATAAGACTCAAGGGAGGTTACCGACCTAAACAGCTGTTGATGAATTTTAAAACAATTGCAGCAATGCTTGGCACGCTGATTATACAATCCTTTGAGATGAGTGAACGGATGTATAAAATCTATGAACTGAGAGGGTATTCGGGAAAGATCCCTATTCGAGCTGATCTTAAACTTATATCAAAGACGGATTATTGGTTGTTGTTAACTGGAGTGATTATATTGATAGGGACGGTGATGCCATGGAAAATCTAATAAGCGTGGAATGTTTAAAACACATCTATCCGGATAAAACTGAAGTCTCAGTTTGCGGATTGCATTTCACCGCCAAGGAGGGTGAACGGGTCACAATATTAGGACCCAATGGCGCCGGTAAGACAACATTGCTACACCACATACTGGGTTTGTTAAAACCGGTTGAAGGAATCGTCAATGTAATGGGAATGGAACCCTTCAAGCAGTTTAATGAATTGAGAAAACATATTGGTGTTGTCTTTCAAAATGTTGATGAACAGATTATCGGTCCAAGAGTATATGACGATATAGCTTTTACCCCTCGTAGCGAAGGATATTCAAAAGAAGAGGTCGATGAGATGACAAGGAATATCGCCAAGAAACTGGGAATAAGCGACTTATTGAATAAGATACCACATTATCTGAGTGGCGGACAGAAAAAGAAAGTTGTTTTAGCGGGTGCTTTGGTATTGACACCAAAAATTCTGATATTAGATGAGCCTTTTGATTCCCTTGATGCCAAGTCGAAAAAAGAAATGATTGGTCTGTTGAATACAATTAATGAAGAACATGACACCACAATTATAACAACCACCCATGATATTAACATTGTACCTTATATTGCTGACACTATTTATGTCTTGAACAATGGCAGCATTGTTGCGAAGGGCAATCCACAGGAAATTTTTTCCCAGTCTGACCTGATGAAGGAAGCCAATCTGGAAACGCCCATATTGTCCGAACTGTTTGCAAGACTTAGAACAAGAGGGTTTGAAGTCAATATTCCTTACACATTGGATGATGCCGAAGAAAATATACTGCGGATAATAAATAAACACTAATTGATCATAATAGGAGGTTTTAAAATGAAAGTCATTGCATTTAACGGGAGCCCTAAGGTTGAGGGAAATACGCATATTGCATTAGGCCTTGTTCTTGCTGAAATTGAAAGGAAAGGATTTGAAACGGAAATCATAAATGTCGGCAGCCATAAGATAAGGGGTTGTACCGCTTGTCGTAAATGTGCTGAGAATCTTGATGAAAAATGCGTTATTGGTGGGGATGATGTGAACTTGTGGATTCAGAAAATCAAGGAATCAGATGGTATATTGCTTGGTTCGCCTGTTTATTTTTCAGGTATGACCGGTGCTATGAAGTCGTTTTTGGAAAGAGCATTTTATGTTGCGAAGTTCAATAACAATCTTTTTAGACACAAAGTTGGGGCCAGCCTGGTTTCTGTCAGACGTGCAGGGGGGTTGCCTGCCTTACAGCAACTAAATGTTTTTCTGTCTTACGCTGAGATGATGATAGCAACATCCAATTATTGGAGTGTTATATACGGCAGGGATCCGGGGGAAGTTCTTCAGGATAACGAGGGTGTGCAAACCATGGAGACATTGGGAAGGAATATGGCATATATGCTACAACTGAAAGATGCCGGAAAACATCTATCCGTTCATGATAAATAAGTTCAAATTTCATTTTATGATTCAGGTGATGATATGATTGGTTATGCTGGATTGATTATTGTGCTAATATTGGTTTTGATAGTTGTGTCATGGAGATTCTCAGGGTATGTTATATTGCCTGAGAACAAAGACATACAAACAATGTTTCTAGAGGAAGAAAACAAAGGGAATATTATAATTGAAGATTTCGAGAAAATATCAAAATCTGATTTCAGCATCACAACTGATGATGGATTAACGCTTTCAGGGCAGTGGCTTTATCCTAAGAAACCAAGCAGAAAAGTGGTCATTTTCTGTCATGGATTTGGGGTTAATAGAGTCGGGTCAATCAAATATATTAAACCTTACCTGAGAAGAGGGTATAACGCAATCATATATGACAACAGAAATGCTGGGAATAGTGAGAAACGATTTACAACAATGGGTTTTGCGGAGAAAAACGACTTGAAGAAAGTTCTGGATTATGCCTATCAGGTTTTAGGATCTGAATGCTTTGCTGGTACACATGGCGAATCAATGGGTGGGGCAACTGTGTTGTTGCATGCCTGTATTGACAACAGAGTCAGATTTGTTGTTGCGGATTGTGCCTACGCAGATCTCACTAAACAACTAACATACAGGCTGAAGGTGGAATACCATTTACCACCTTTTCCAGTGATTTATCTCACAAGTCTGATGACGAAGTTACGAGCAGGGTTTTATTTTGAAAACGTTTCTCCTATGAGGGAAATATCCAGAGAGAATGGACTTGAGCGAATACCAGTCATGTTTGCCCATGGGAAAGAAGATAAATACATCTTGCCTAAAGCATCCGTTGAAATGTTCGAAATAAAGAAGGGCTATAAGCAATTGTACATCGCGGATAATGCCAAGCACGCTGAAAGCATCTGGGTTGATGCGAATAAATATAACAATCAGGTTGAAAAATTGCTCGATGTTGCTGAGTCACATCACGGAATCAATAGGTGAAACCCTCTCCTTCCACTTCAGTTACATATGATATGGAGACAAAGGCACGTTCATCTATTTTTTTTACAAAATCCCTTATTTTGATATATTCTCTCCTGGAAACAATGGTGTTGATTACCTGTTTATCCTCTTTCGAATAGCCTCCTGTGGCATGATAGATAGTGGTACCTCTTTCAAGGTTGTTCAAAATGTAGGCGTTGATTGTGTCTGCTTCATTGGAGATAATCATCATATTGATTTTAATATTGAAACCGGCAATCATTTTGTCTATTATTATAGAGTTTATGACGATACCAAGAAGCGCATACATACCCAATCTTGCGCCGAACACCACAGCCGCGAACAGGGTCACTAAGAAGTCAGCAAGAAGAAGTGATTTTCCGATCTCAATATGGGTAAATCTATTGATGATTTTAGCGACGATATCCGTTCCCCCTGTTGAAGCATTCTGGTTGAACACAATACCCATCCCAACACCACATATTACTATCCCAAAAATGAGATTGATAAATAAGTCATCTGTAAATGGCTCTGCCATCGGGAGAATCAGCTCAAAAGCTGCCAGCATTACTGACAGAGCTAGACTGGAATATACTGTATAACCACCAAATTCCTTACCAAAAATAATAAAAGCCAGAATCAGCAAAAAAGTGTTGATTATCGCTAAAAATGCACCGATGGGTATTGAAGGAACAAGATATCCGATAACCATTGCGATACCGGTTGTTCCTCCAACAGCAAGGTTTGACGGTATTAGAAAAAAATACATGCCGCAATTTAAAATAAACAGACCAATGTTTATTAGAATGAATTGTTTGATTTTAGCCTTCATACAACCTCCTTAAGTGTAAAACATCACATTATTTATTATAATGGTAAAAATTGCAATGCACAAGGATTTGAAGCCAATTAATCGGAGGACTAGTGTAATGAAAATCGTTTGTTTAGGAGACAGTCTGACATATGGGTACGGTGTTGATAAAATTGACTCTTGGGTTCATCAATCCCAAAAGAAAACCGGATTTGATATCATCAACATGGGAATCAATGGCGATACATCAGAAGGCATGCTTTACAGGTTCAAAATGGACGTTATATTTCAAAAACCAGATTTTGTGTTTATGATGGGCGGTTCGAATGATTTAATCATGGGAGTTGAGCCAAGGATTGTCGAATCAAATATGGTACTTATGATTAAACAGGCCTTTGACAATTCAATTGAACCTATCATTGGTATTCCACCCAATATAGATGTGCATAATATGAGAGATGATTGGGGATCCTATTCTGATTTTGTGAAAGTGGCAAAACAATTGGAGAAGTACAGGGAGCTATTACTACGCTATGCGATGGTTTCTGATGTCAGATATGTCGATTTTTACGCTGTAATAGAAGAATATGCAACGATTGGCAAATACAATCTCTATCTGGATGGGTTGCACCTGAATGATAAGGGACATAGAATCATGGCTGATTTTTTTTACGGGTTTCTAATGAATAATAATCCATATTGTAGTAGAATAAAATAAAAAGGTTGGATTCTATATGAAGGGATCTTTTGTAATCGGAAAAATCAAAGGAATTGAAATTGAAATTAATTTAAGTTGGTTGATTATATTTGGATTAATCACATTTATGATGGCAACTAATTTTTTCCCTCAGAATTATCCGGATATAAGTCCGATTATTGGATGGGTACTGGGAAGTATTATGGCAATTTTGATGTTGTTGTCAATCCTGTTGCACGAACTGTCCCATTCAATTGTTTCAATTAATCAAGGTATTGAGGTCAAGAAGATCACTTTATTTATTTTTGGTGGCATTGCACAATTGGACAAGGAGCCTGACAATCCCATTCAAGAACTCAAGATTGCGCTGGCAGGACCGGCAATGAGTTTGCTGTTATTTTTAATATTCACATTTATCTATAATTTTTTAGGTTATTTGGGAGTGGAGAGTTATTTGATCGCACCTCTAATATATGTCAGCAGTGTCAATCTGATTATCGTACTGTTCAATATGGTACCTGCATTCCCGTTAGACGGAGGGAGAGTACTCAGAGCGCTTATTTGGCATTTTCAGGGAAGTTTGCAAAAGGCAACCAAGGTAACATCATCAATGGGTAATATATTCGGGTACCTATTGATTTTTTTAGGTTTGTATATAGTTTTTAATGGGAATGTATTGAATGGCATCTGGTTTGTCTTTATCGGATGGTTCATAAAACAATTGTCCGAATCCAGTTATCAAAACACAATCATGACAGACCTGTTCACTAAGATAAAAGTTAGCACATTCATGTCGAAAAATGTCATTTCTGTCGGAGCCCATCTTTCTATTGAAGCATTGGTGGAGAATTATTTTTATAAGTACAAATATACGAGCTTTCCTGTAATTGAAACAGATAGAGTCATAGGGATAGTAACTGTGGAGAATATAAAGACTCTTAATAGAGATGAATGGGATAGAACCATTGTAAGAAATATTATAACGCCTATCAACAATGATTTGATTGTCTATCCGGAAGACAATGTCAGCTCAGCGATCAAAAAGATATTCCAAAATGGCATTGGGAGGGTTCTGGTTATGGATGGAGAAACTTTGACTGGAATAGTGTCCAGAACAGATATTCTCAATTATATTAGAATCCATAGTCAGTTGGAGGAATGAGAGAAAAGATTAGGAGGGGAGTTATGAGATGATAAGAATTGCAGAATCAGCCAGGGTTCTAGGGAAACTGAGGATTGGAACGGGCGCTTACATTGCACAGGGGACAGTTGTCAGGTCAATGGCAGGCAATATACAAATCGGTAATAATAGCATGGTATTGGAAAATAGTGTCATAGTAGGCAGTCGAGAGTTTCCTGTCGATATAGGTAGTAAAACAGTATTTGGACATAAAAGTATTGTGCTTGGAGCATCAATCGGCGATTTGTGTGAAATTGGAAATAAAACAATTTTCATGCCTGGATCCAAAATGGGAACTATGTGCATAACCGGTGAGGGAACATTGATTCCAACAGGAATGATAATTCCTCAAGAATCGGTTGTTGTTGGCAGACCGGCTAAGGTCATTCGTAGACTGACTAAAGAGGACCAAGCGATGATTAAGAAGATGAGAGGAGATGATATCTCTTTGTCTATTTACAAGGAGAATATCATTCATGAAGCGATGAGAGGTGATAGTATGGGAACACTGTATCATTATAGGGACAAGTATCCTGAAATTGGTGAAAACACATATTTGTACGATTCTTCTGAAATTACCGGAGATGTTAAAGTTGGGAATAACACTGTCATAGGGGCTGGTGTGAAAATTATTGGAGATGGGCACGGTCCGGTCATTATTGGGAACAATGTTCAGATACTGGAAAACTGTGTGTTACACCTTCTCCCTGGCAATCAGTTAATTATCCATGATAATGTTGTTATTGGACCTGGATCCATTGTACACGGGACTATAGTGGGAGAGGGAACAGTAATCGAATCCGGATCATTGGTTTGTGATTATAGTGAGATAGGTTCTAATTGCTTGGTTAAGGCTGGCAGTTTGGTAAAACAGAGGAGTTATTTCAGCGATAATGCGATTATAGAAGGATATCCAGCAAAAGAGATTGGTAAAGTGGAAGGCAAGGTCAGGATGCCTGCATGGGTTATAAGAACACCATAAAGGGGTGCATTCAGCACTCCTTTATAAGTGTATCATTCGTTGGACATTATCTTCTTTTGAACAATCCAATTAGCGAAATCAGAGCACCTGCTCCGTATAATAATGGTGTTGATACGCCTGTAGATGTCAAGTCTAAAGGTGTTTCTTCCTCTTCCATATCAAGGGTTGTTTCTTCATTAGATGTGATTTCTTGAGATTCTAACTCAGGTGT
>DMAP01000418.1 GCA_003446975.1 Clostridiales bacterium
TCTGAAATTCTTTTACAAGAACCTTAAAGGATTCCGGTATACCTGGCTTTTGTATGTTCTCACCATTGACGATTGCTTCATACGCTTTGACCCTTCCAGTCACATCATCGGATTTGACGGTCAGTATTTCCTGCAATGTGTGAGCTGCGCCGTATGCCTCTAATGCCCAGACTTCCATCTCTCCGAATCTCTGGCCTCCAAATTGAGCCTTTCCGCCCAATGGTTGCTGCGTTACGAGCGAGTAAGGACCAGTAGACCTGGCGTGAATCTTGTCGTCTACCAAGTGATGCAGTTTCAACATGTACATATAACCAACTGTCACAGGCCCGTCAAAGGGCTCTCCTGTTCTGCCATCCCTTAGCATGATCTTGCCATTTGCCGGATATCCTGCCATTTCAAGGGCTTCGAAAATATCATTTTCATTGGCGCCATCAAATACAGGTGTTGCAACATGCCATCCCAGTTTTTTGGATGCCAGGCCCAAGTGCACTTCCAATACCTGGCCTATGTTCATACGAGATGGTACACCCAGCGGATTTAGTACTACTTGAAGGGGAGTTCCATCAGGTAAAAATGGCATATCTTCCTCTGGCATTATTCTTGAAATAACACCCTTATTACCATGACGACCACACATCTTGTCGCCCACATTTATTTTTCTCTTGGTTGCAATATAAACCCTAACGAGCTTATTGACCCCTGGATTCAACTCATCGCCATTTTCTCTGGTGAAAACTTTTACGTCGACGATGATTCCCGCTTCACCATGTGGCACTCTTAGGGATGTATCTCTCACTTCTCTTGCTTTCTCACCGAAAATCGCTCTTAAAAGCCTTTCTTCAGCTGTGAGCTCAGTTTCTCCTTTTGGTGTTACCTTTCCTACCAGGATATCACCGGCTTCAACCTCGGCCCCTATTCTGATAATGCCTCTTTCGTCCAAATCTTTCAGCGAATCCTCGCCTACATTCGGTATGTCTCTTGTGATTTCTTCAGGTCCAAGTTTAGTGTCCCTGGCTTCTGACTCGTACTCTTCTATATGTATTGATGTCAAGACATCGTTCATAACCAAATCTTCATTCAGCAGAACAGCGTCCTCAAAGTTGTAGCCTTCCCAAGTCATGAAACCTATCAAAAGGTTCTTTCCAAGGGCTATCTCGCCATTCTCTGTAGAAGGTCCGTCAGCTATGATCTGACCTTTCTTTATTCTATCACCTTTGTTGATTATCGGTCGTTGATTGATGCATGTTCCCTGGTTCGATCTGATAAACTTCAAAATCTTATAGCTGTCAATCATTCCATTGTCATCTCTTCTGATAAGAATTTTTGAAGCCTCAACGGAGATTGCGACGCCATCATTCTTAGCGATAACGACAACCCCTGAATCTTTTGCTGCTTTGTACTCCATGCCAGTTCCAATAATCGGTGCTTCCGTCTTCATCAAAGGCACTGCCTGTCTCTGCATGTTTGCTCCCATCAGAGCTCTGTTGGCATCATCGTTCTCAAGAAACGGAATCATAGCCGTTCCAATGGATATGATTTGCTTAGGTGAAACATCCATATATTGAACTCTATCTCTATGGACAATTTCAGGCGCACCATTCTGGCCCCTAACAACAACCCTCTCATTGAGAAATCTTTTGTCATCTCCGATTGGTTCGTTGGCTTGAGCAATGATGTGCTCATCTTCAATATCTGCAGTCATATAATCAATGGTCTCCAAGATAACGCCTGTTGATTTATCCACCCGTCTGTAAGGAGACTCTAAAAATCCATACTCGTTGATTCTGGCGAATGAAGCCAATGATGTAATCAATCCTATGTTTGGCCCTTCAGGGGTTTCGATAGGACACATTCTACCGTAGTGTGAATGGTGAACGTCTCTAACCTCAAACCCGGCTCGATCTCTACTGAGACCGCCAGGCCCCAGAGCCGACATTCTTCTTTTATGGGTCAATTCTGCCAGAGGGTTTGTCTGGTCCATGAATTGAGATAATTGAGAGCTGCCAAAAAACTCTTTAATCGCTGCTGCTACAGGTCTGATATTCATCAATACTTGCGGTGTGACCACCTCAATGTCCTGAATTGTCATTCTTTCTCTGACAACTCTTTCCATTCTGGAAAGTCCAACCCTGACCTGGTTTTGCAAAAGTTCTCCTACCGCTCTGATTCTCCTGTTTCCAAGATGGTCAATGTCATCTACATTCCCAATCTCTTTAAACAAACTGAATTCATAGCTGACGGAAGCCATCATATCATCTATGATAATATGCTTCGGAGAGAGTTTTTTATGGTTCTTCTCTATGGCTTCTTCCAACTCATCAATATTGGGATACTGTGCTACCAACTCCATCAGAAGGGGATAGTAAACTTTCTCCTTCAATCCAAGCTTTTTGAAATCAACTGGCAAGTCCAAATACTCCGGATAAACGAATCTATTTGATAGAATTCTAACTTTTTCATTATCCATATTAAAGACTTCAATGCTGAATACACCAGCGGCTTCGATTTGCGAAGCTATTTCTCTCGTTATGACTTCGCCTTCCGATATGATAACTTCACCGGTTTCCTTGTCGATCACATCGTGGGCTATCTTCTTATCAGTGGCTCGATTGGCTAAACCCAGCTTTTTATTGAACTTATATCTTCCTACTTTAGCCAAATCATATCTTTTATGATCAAAAAACAGGCTATTTATGAGAGAAGATGCACTATCCAGTGTCGGTGGTTCACCCGGTCTCAGTTTTTTGTATATTTCAATAAGAGCTTCATCTTTATTGGAAGTATTGTCTTTTTCAAGTGTTTTTAGTATATGCTCCGACTCGCCTGTTAGTTCAATTATTTGAGCATCCGTTTCACAACCCATGGCTCTTAACAGAATTGTAATCGGTATTTTTCTTGTTCTATCTATTCTGACATAGACAATATCATTTGAATCTGTCTCATATTCCAGCCATGCTCCTCTATTTGGAATCAATGTGGAGGAGAATAATTTTTTACCTGATTTATCTCTGGAAACAACAAAATAGACACCTGGCGATCTCACCAACTGACTAACGATAACACGCTCAGCACCATTAATTATAAATGTGCCTCTTTCTGTCATGAGAGGAAAATCTCCCATAAACACCTCTTGTTCTTTTATCTCGCCGGTCTCTTTATTGATTAATCTCACTTTGACTCTAAGCGGAACTGCAAAAGTCGAATCTCTTTCTTTGCATTCCAGTTGATCATACTTTGGATCTCCCTCTAGAGAATAATCAATAAACTCAAGAATCAGATTGCCGGTATAATCTTCTATTGGTGAAACATCATCAAAGACTTCTTTCAACCCTTCCTCAACAAACCATTGATAAGAGTTTTTTTGAACTTCAATCAAGTCCGGTAATTCCAATACTTCACCAATTTTAGAGTAGCTCATTCGCACTCTATTGCCAATTTTGACAGGATGCAGCATTTTTTCACCCCTTCATATATTATTAAAGTAAAAAAAATTGCGCAGTTCATCTTTTTAGCATTATTATCACATACAATTTTTATGCCAACTTTTATTATCTACGCAA
>DMAP01000279.1 GCA_003446975.1 Clostridiales bacterium
GATAAGCACTGTAGAGTCCCTGGATAACGGTTTCTTAGGTTCAGTTAGTGTTGCAAACACCATCTGAACCCAAGAACCCTGTTGATTATAATGATTTATATATCTATTATATGGTTTATATGCAAAAAATGAAACCGCTTTATGACATTTAATGTCCAAAAAATAGGGCAGAATATCTCTGCCCGTCTTTAATCAATAAATCAACATATTCTTAGGGAACATACTGCTCTGTGATGCTTTGAACAAATCCATCCTTTGTGATAATCCAAAAAGGTACATTTGCTGCATGATCGGCATAGGTAGAGAGATATTGGATGAACTCATCCTTATTCGTCGTACTGTAGTGGAATCTGTCATCATCACTGCTTGCAAAGTTATTTCCCCAATCGATAAAATTGTATTCAGTGTCCTCATTCAATTTAAAAGAAAAGACCTCTTCAACTTCATTGTGGATATAATATCCGTTAGGCAACTCGTTGCTATCGATGTTCAACTCTTCGAGTCTGTTGGTATCCTCTAGAGTCAACCACTCTACAGGATCGAAATGGAAGAGATGCGGAAAAGACCCTTCAAAATTGGAAATATATCCAATGTAGGTGCTTTCAGGTGTTTCCATGAAATCTTCCAAAGTTGCAGTGTATTTAGTGACTAGGTCATTTAGCGAAATTTGCGCTTGTCCCAGGTAAATGTGTATAAACGTATTAGCGACCTGTAAAGGATCTTTGAGCCAATGATTTTGCCCATTATCAGCTTCATCTTGCAGTTCTTTATAGTAATCTGCTATCAATAATTCAGTATCCGGTGTGACATGATAAACTGTTCCATTTCCATCCATCCATCGCTCAACACACCAGATTCCTTCATCAGTCTGAGTGACGGGTTGGGATAAGAACAGCTGATAGATTTCCCCGGTTGAAGCAGGGAATTTAACGACAACATGGTTACCGGTATAAGTTTCTCCAATTAATGTCCCTCTTCTTTCCATGAAAATCCGAAGTGCGGTTTCTTGGTCAGCTAACCGGGAAAGGCCTGTCTCGCCACTCCATATAACGCCTAGGAGATTAGATTTGTTGTTTTCAAAAGAAAAAATAAGAACCGGTTTCCCCATGCTGCTGTCTTCAGTTATCCAACCATCAACTTCATTCATTCCACCAGCAAACAGGACATTCTGAATATTATCTGGTTTTAAGCGATATTCAATCGTCCATAACTCTATTGGAAAATCAAGGATGCTTTCAAATCTCGACAATTTGTTGAGGGATGTTATCTTATGCTCCACCACTTTAAAAGCTTGGGAATTTTCACTTTCATAGCTTCCAATGACTTCTTGCACGTATATCTCTGCATGTTCTTCTACTGACAATTGCTTTGACTGGGGATTGCTCATTAGACCTATGCTAATGACCAGCACAGCGATAACGGCTACTGCAACAACCCAGAATACGGGTTTTTTGTATTGAATCACGTTCCTAATCCGTCCTTTTGTGTCTCCTTCTCCAAAGGCAAGAGGCGTTGCGCCTAAAAGTCTCTTGCCTGTTGCCAATGCCAGCAAAGATGAGGAGTAGTCTTTTTTAACACTATCTCCAAGCTGCTTTATGACTGATTCATCACAGGACATTTCCATATCTTTACCACTGGCATAAAAGGCTATCCACACTAAAGGGTTGAACCAATGAATGCACAATGCCAAAAACCCAATTATTTTCGTTATATGATCCAAACGTCTAATATGTGTTTGCTCGTGCAAAATGATATATGCCTTCTCAGAGACATCCAATTTTTCCGGCAAATAGATTCTAGGATTGATGATGCCCAGCACAAATGGTGTTTCAATATTAGATGAAATGTATATATTGTCTCTTTCATGCTTTGCAGATTGCAGCTTTCTATGCAATGTCAGAAAAGATACCAAGCTAAATGCCAACAACACTAAAACCCCTGTTATCCAAAGGATAGAACCTGCAAAAATCCAGACTTGCATTGGATTGACACTCTCATAGACTGCCGTAGCTGGCATGGATGCGTTGATCAATTGGTCAATCTGTGCAATCCCTGTATTGATATGAGGTGTCTGATGATATAAGATATCTTTTGGGACAGGAACCGGATTCACAGGAATAAGACTTAAAATGCTCTCAAAAGAAAAAGGAAGCATAAGTCTCAGCAGTGCTACAGCCCACAATGAATATGTAAACATTTTTGGGGCTCTTTTCAAAAAAATCCTTGCGATCAATATGAATACGATTACGATTCCACCGATAAAGCTCATATTTAGAATTTGTAAGAACAGATTTTCAATCATTTTTTAACTCTCCTTGAACTCATCTATCATGCGTTGTATTTCTTCAATTTCTTTGCTGTTGAGCTTTTTCCGACGGGTAAAGGTTGTCAGAAACTTTGGTAATGAACCACCAAATGTTTCCTCAATGAATACATGGCCTTGTCCAGACAAAAAATCTTCCTTTGACATCAGTGCTACGACTGTCCCGTTGTCATTCTTAAATATCTGCCTATCACAGAGCCGTTTTAGCATCGTGTAGGTGGTAGTTCTTTTCCAATCAAATGCATGAACACATAATTCGGCCAACTCCCCTGACTTGATTGGTTCTTTTTCCCAAATCAGATCTGCAAACTTCTGCTCCATTTCTCCTAATTTGTATTTTTCCATTTGTTATACCTCCTGTCTATTGTCATTAGACAGTCATAGTCTAACGTTATTAGACGAAAAAGTCAAGAATTATTTAGTTGCTATTTTTTCCCAATCCCTTTTCTATGAATTCAACGTAAAAACCTAAGTATTCAGCTATTTTGACTGTGTTTTCCATATCAACTTGAATATTTGAATGAATCAGAAACTCATTGAAATGACTGATTAAATAGATAAATATATTAATCATAAACTCGTCCGGCATGTCATCACGTAGAATTTTACTTTTTATATTTTGCCTAATCAAATCACTGAAATATGAGTTTGTTGCGTTTCCGATTTCAGCGTCAATATTTTGCCTTATTTCCTGGTTTGTTTCGTTGGCTACTTTGCTGCTGAACATTGCAAACTCAGGATAAACTGATGCGAA
>DMAP01000340.1 GCA_003446975.1 Clostridiales bacterium
CCCGCCCTACTCAGGATACCGCTATAAATTATAAAACTTGCATGTACGGGATTATCACCCTCTACGATCTAACTTTCCAGTTAATTCCACTTCATTTTATAACTCAATATCGCGGTCCTACAACCCCAATATTGCCGAAACAATATTGGTTTAGGCTATTCCCCTTTCGCTCGCCACTACTCAGAGAATCGATATTTCTTTCTTTTCCTGCAGGTACTTAGATGTTTCAGTTCCCTGCGTTGGCCCATCTCTCGATGTGACCGGTCTTCAACCGGCCGGGTTGCCCCATTAGGAGATCTGCGGATCAACTCATGTTTGCTAATCACCGCAGCTTTTCGCAGCTTACCACGTCCTTCTTCGCCCATAGAAGCCTAGGCATCCTCCGTTCGCCCTTAAGTAACTTCTTATTACTGAAATTGTAGTCCCTTAAATCTAAAATTTAACAGACCCAATCTATTTTTTTTTGCTCGAGATAAATCTTATTTTATTAAAATTTTCTCTCATTCTTTACCTCTTTATCTCTCTCAAAACGTCAAAGAACAAACCGTTTTTTCTCAAACGGGCTGCAAAGGTAGCCACTTTTTTTAAAACTCCAAATTTTTTCAGAGTAATTCCGGCCTAATTTGTAAACTATAGCTGGAATAATACAATTTTACTATCTTAGCCACCCTGATGATGATTATTGTACATTAAATAAATCCTGTCAACATTTGGGAATAGATTAAATATTTAGAAACACATTAATATAAAAGTATGAAAAGATTAATTATTGCGACATTGCTGATGACCATGGTAATAAACAGCGGAGATGCCTGCACTAATCTCCTGGTAACAAAGGGGGCTTCGGTTGACGGATCAACAATGGTCAGCTATTCTGCGGACTCACACACTCGTTACGGAACTCTCGTACACTACCCTGCAGTCACCTACCCAAAAGGGTCGATGGTAAAAATATAAGAATGGGGCAAGGATAGGTACCTTGGTGAGATTCCTCAGGTTGAAAGAACATATTCAGTTATTGGAAACATGAATGAATATCAGCTAGTTATAGGAGAATCAACATGGGGAGGAGTAGAGAGTCAGTTTGACCCTGAAGGTATGCTTGACTATGGGTCACTAATGTATCTTGCACTTCAAAGGGCTAAAACTGCACGGGAGGCAATTGAGGTAATTACCACATTGGCAAATCAATATGGCTATGCATCTACCGGAGAATCAATATCAATAGCTGACAAAAATGAAGTTTGGTTTTTAGAGATAATTGGTAAAGCCCCAAAGAAGGTAAATGGCGTTAATGTGAACAAAGGAGTAGTATGGGTAGCAATAAAGCTTCCTGAGGGTGCAATATCAGCCCATGCAAATCAGGCAAGAATCACTAAGTTCCCACTCAACGATCCCGAGAACTGCCTATATGCTCCTGATGTCATTAAACACGCAAGGGAACAGGGGTTATTCAAAGGAAATGATAAAGATTTCAGTTTTGCAGATGCCTATGGACCTGCTGACGGATCAACAATCAGGGGATGCGATGCCAGGGTATGGAGCTTCTTTAATAAATATGCCGAGGGTGATATGAGCATATATCTTCCATATGCAATGGGAGATCCTTCAAAAAAGAGGATGCCACTTTATGTTAAGGCAAAGCAGAAGTTATCTGTAAAGGATGTGGCAGATATGATGAGAGACCATTATGAAGGAACTCCTATGGATATGCTCAATGATATAGGAGCAGGGGGAAATGCGCTTCCATATCGCTGGAGACCAATGAGTTTTGAAGTTGACGGATTAACAGGCTTTAATGAGAGAGCAATCGCGACACAGCAGACAGGATTCTGGTTTGTAGGGCAAAGCCGCTCTCATGTTCCGGATGAGATTGGAGGAATATTCTGGTTTGGAGTAGATGATGCTGCAACATCTCCGCTAACACCAATATACACTTCATCAAAAGCGATCTCAACTCATTACGCTCTTGGTAATGGATCAATGATTGAATACTCTGCATCCTCTATGTTCTGGCTGACCAACAGAATTGCGCAGTTTGCATATTTAAGGTACAATCATATTGGGAAAGATGTAAGAGAGGTAATTGATCAGCATGAAA
Source organism: Clostridiales bacterium (assembly GCA_003446975.1). Taxonomy (GTDB): domain Bacteria; phylum Bacillota; class Clostridia; order Tissierellales; family Dethiosulfatibacteraceae; genus 38-11. Next base: position 2,102 of record DMAP01000340.1, read on the forward strand.
AGGCAAAAATAGCCGAGGTCAATGCTATTGACCGCACAGCTGCTATTCTATTGAATGAAAATCCCGATTTTGTTTCAGAGTTTCTGACTAACTATTCTGTAAGCACTGCAAATTCTCTTTTTGCAAAGTGGAAAAAGCTGGATGAATACCTGCTGGTGAAATACATTGATGGAAATACAAAAAAACAAAATCCTGACGGCTCTTTTGTAACGAATGGGCACTCACCGATTATTCCACCTGCTCCCCATTTTCCGGGGTATACAGATTTGTGGAAAAGGGCTGTTTTAAAATAAGATAAAAAGGAGGCGATAAATTGTTGCCTCTTTTTTTATCAAAATAATAGTAAAAGATTTTACTATTTTAGAGATAAAAACTATATTTGTCTTAAACTTACTCTTGATAAACTATGAACAAACCTGTTACGAAGTCAAATTTTTTGACTCAATTAAAAAATGAAGACTGGATTGCTACATTTATGGGGGCAATACTGGTACTTCTAGTAATTTT
>DMAP01000107.1 GCA_003446975.1 Clostridiales bacterium
CGCAGGCGTGTCAGTTGATGCTAACAGTGCTTTTTCGTAAGAATCAATGATTTCATTCAAGCGCTCAACACTGCTGCTGTCTTCGCCATCTACGTTAATTGGAATAGACCCGTCCCGCATGCCGTAATAATCAACCAGCTTTTCTTCAATTTGCTCCTTCGTCATTGAATTGGGGATGGTATACAACGGATCATCTCCAAGAAAGAGCCTCATCATTAAGTCTGCTTCTTTTTGCGTGAAAAGATGCTTTCTCACTCGAATAATGGGAACCGAATCTGACGGTGACAAAATGACACTCGCATCGATCACAAATTCGGTTTTCCCCTTTTGCGAAGCAAACGTCTCTTTGAGGCTGCTTGGAACATTTAATTTCTGCGATAGAATTTCTGTCGAATTACTTGTCTTCTCATTTTCCAAAGCAGATGCGACCATTCGATCCAAATCTTTCTCAACAACGATTTCATTTTCAGGTGTTTGTTGGCATCCTAGGCCAAAGCAAACAAGAATAAAGATTGCAACAAACGGAATGTATTTTTTTTTCATAGAAATTCTCCTCTCAAGTTGGTACTTTAAGAGTATGTCAATCGCTGTTCTGGTGTCGTTCTAAAGTTGTAAAATAAATGTAATTTTAGAAGGAGATTTTTATAGTCGTTCCTTCTCGATAGACGCTGTCAATGCTTAATGTAGCTCTGTGCAAATCAACTATTAATTTGCACAAGGAGAGGCCCAGCCCAAAGCCTTCAGAGCTTCGAGACTCATCTATTTTATAAAATGGCCGTATGATCTTATCAAGATGCTCTTTTTGTATGCCACTTCCGTTGTCTCGAACGGATATCTCCTCTTTGTCAAATCGAATGAGAACGCTTGTGGCTTTGGCTTTCCTTGAATTGTCATAAAAATTTGTAATAAGACACATGATTAGGTCAATTTCAATATCATATTCTGTTCCGGATTCCAACTCAAAATCGAGCTGAATATTCGCCTGATTAGCTGATTGGTGAAGCGCTATTTTTAGACGGTCTACAAGTTCTTGAGCCGGTACTCTGGATGTTATCAATTGAATGTTTTGCAAAGTAATTAATTGTATTAGCTTACTGGACAATCTCTCCAGTCTTCGGCACTCACTGTCTATAAAGAATACCGCTTCTTGTTTTTGTCTATCACTCATCTTTGCATGGCGCAAGGCATGCGCATATCCGATAATCGCGGTAACAGGCGTTTTCATTTCGTGAGAAATTGCAGCAAGTAAAAACTCTTTCTCTTTATTTGCAGTCTCAAGCCCTGTTATCTGTAACTCAATTGACTCAGCCATATGATTGTAACTTTTTGCCAAATCAGATATTTCGTTTCCTCCAGCTACGGTAATTCTACTTTGGTATTGCCCGTGAGAAATGAGATCCGCGCTGCTTTGCATCGATCTGAGTGGTTTGAATGCCAATATGATTAGTCTCCAAACAATGACTGCGGTGATCAGCGTAATTGCAGTTCCTGCCGCAACACATTTTGCAGCTAAAGCTCTGATGCTATCTATTGAGTGTGAGACGTCTCGTACAAGAGAAAGATCATAACTATCATCCCCTATCTCGACCAGACTATACATGATGAGGTAAGTCTTGCTTTCTAGGTTCAGAAAGTAGTATTGCACGATACTATCACTTGCTGGCAGTGAAATATATTGTTTGTGTTTTCTCTGATCAAGCAATTTTCTCGAATCTATGCCAGTATTGTTCGCATAAACGTCTATGCCTTTTTGTAACGAAAACTCGGTAGAACCCGCAATATCTCTAAAATGTCGAATTATATAGCTTTTCGCAGCTATGTCTGAATCCCAGCTTTGTTTTGCGGGAATCGTATCAAATACCGAACTAAATCTTGAATAGTCCAGCGCGGCTTGGTCGACTTTTTCGCTGAGTAAGTTCCGTTTGCTAAATGAAAGAACTGCAATGCAACTTATAGCCACAGCAACCGAAATCGCACCAATCGAAATCAACGAAAGCTTTAATTGCAGTTTCATAGCTAATCCTCAAGCCTATAACCAATTTTCGGAAGCGCTACAATGTTTAAACCCGTTTTTTTCCTGATCTGCGCAATATGAACGTCAACCGTTCTAGTCCCACCTTCATAACTTATTCCCCATACCTCATCCAAAAGTTTTTCGCGTGATAAGGCCATATTCTTGTTTGCCACGAGCTTCGACAATAAATCGAACTCCAGTGGGGTTAATGAAAGTAAATTGCCAGCGCTTTTAACAATTCGTTCTTCAATATTTATTTCTAAATTGCCTTTATTCAGTGTTCTATACTTAGACCCGCTGCGGCTAAGAACTTTGTCAATCCTTACCAATAATTCCAGGATTTCAAACGGTGTGACAATATAGTCCTCAGCTCCATTCGTAAGCCCTCGCACCTTTGATTCAATATCGCCCTTTGCTGTAAGGAATATCACGGGTATATTCAATTGGGTTAGCAATGGTAGTAAATCAAATCCCGTTCCTTCTGGAAGCATTACATCCAAAAGTGTAAGTGAGCAATTTCTGTTGTCTTGAATAATCGCCTCTGCGTTTGATCCACCACAATAAATTGGGATCACATGATACCCGGATATCTCAAGATGCATGCATATCATCTTGCTTATGGCTAATTCATCTTCAATCACTAAAATTGATTGCAATTAGAATCACCTGCCTTTAGGTAATCATAAAACAAAACACTCAATGAAGCACGGATACAAATGTTAAATACTTGTGAATCTGGTGCCTTCTCAATACAATGCAAAAAGTTCTATTCCAATCTTGTAATTGTAGAGTTTTCGATTTGGCTGATTGTATTGCAGAGAATTCTAATGTCTTCTGTGTTATGACTTGCCAATACTATTGTTTTCCCTTGATCGCGGAGCTTCATCAAAAGATTTCTCATATCTCTTACACCAGAATTGTCAAGCCCATTAAACGGTTCATCTAATATGATATAATCCGGATTGCCCATGATCGCTTGTGCTATGCCAAGGCGCTGTTTCATACCTAATGAGTATTTCGAGACACCTTTTTTTGATTCATAATCTAATCCCACAGCGTTCATCGAATTTTCAATGTCTTCAAGTCCACATTCATTATTTATTGCTGCAAGAAGATGCAAATTCTGAAATCCTGATGCGTTCGGAAGGAACCCCGGAGACTCAATAATTACTCCCGTCTTTAGCGGGAAATCCACGCTTTTGTAAATTTCGATGTTATCATACAGAACTTTCCCTTTATCAGGCGGAATAAATCCGCTAATGACCTTAAGCAGAACAGTCTTTCCCGAACCATTTCTTCCTATAATTCCATGTATTCCACCTTGTGTAAATTCCATAGTAACATCTGAAAAAACATTGTACTGTCCAAAACTCTTCATGATATTGATTGCTCTTATTCCTGCCACTCAACTTTCCTCCTAACTGTAGACACAGTCGTTTGAATAGGTAAGATGATTTGATCTGATATATACAAGAACTATTAGACCACTGTAAATGAATAGTAAAAATCCAAATGACATGCTTATCGTCGGTAATTGATTGTTATATCCAAAATTGTGGAATTGAAGAGTGCTGTGAATTACAGGCGATATAAATCGAAGTAATCTGCTCCCTGAAAACTCAGCCAAGTATCCCAAGACGTGGACAATGCTAATTAGAGCAAAGCCATACCCTTTTGACCAATTAGAATTGACAATATAAATTATTAAGCTAAGGATATTCACATACAAGATATTTAATGTCGTCATGATCGTCGCCGCAGATATTGGAGTAAAGATATAAATAATGTTTCCAAATATCTCACTAAATGATAGGCTGTTATTCACGATGATATAAGATTTTTGACTCCACACATTACCGAGAAAGGGAGCCTGCTAAAATAAAAGACAATCTGCTAAGATGGAAGGAACGAAAAGAAGAACCAGAAATCGGAGGCAGGAAATGGGACAGATCAG
>DMAP01000270.1 GCA_003446975.1 Clostridiales bacterium
TCCTGAAAATTTACAAGAATTAGGTTTAAGATACCCACAACCTGCAGGGGGAAATAAGCCTATGGATATTTGTTTAGCCACAAATATGATTTCAGTTGGAGTAGACGTGCCACGACTGGGATTAATGACCGTAGCAGGACAACCTAAAACTACTTCTGAGTACATTCAGGCAACAAGCCGAGTGGGACGTGACCAAAAGGCTCCAGGTATTATTTTTGTGGTTTATAGTCCGGGAAAACCTCGAGATAAATCATATTACGAAAATTTCAGGGATTATCACTCTAAAATTTATAGTTATGTTGAGCCTACCAGTGTAACACCATTTTCAAGTCCATTGAGAGATAGAGCTCTTCATGCCATATTGGTTGGAATGGTAAGACTCTTAAACAATGGAAATTTGAACTTGGATCCAAGAAAGTTTCCATGTGAGGATGAAATGGAGAGATTGTTTGATATAATTAATAGTAGGGTTTTGATAATTGATAAGGATGAAGCTGAAGATACTAATCGACATTTAAAAGAAATATTACAAAAGTGGCAAGATGAGTCTCCACAACGATACTCATCATTAGATCCAGGACAAGAACAAGTTCCTTTAATGTATACAGCAGGATCTATACCATTGAATGTATGGGAAGGAAGAGGATTTTCAACTCCGACATCTATGAGAAATGTTGATGCAGCTTGCGAAGTCAAACCCTTGAAAAGTAGTTATAGTAAGGAGGTGGAGTAAATGTTGCATCCGAAAAGACCTATGAGAAGAACCCAATTAATCAGTCCTTGGGGTGTGGGTTCTATAGTACCATTTCCTGATGGAGAATCTCTTATGATAGCAGGACTAGATATGTGGCGTTTTGGGAATGATCCTTCAGAATTCATTATAAAGGAAGAACGCTTGGTCGAAAGACTGAGAATAAATGAGTTGAGACAACCACCAGATTACAGAGATCCTAAAGCAGATGGGCAAAATGGTCTGATTGCAATACCTGCAGTAAGATTTCCCACATGGCTCTATTGCCCCTTTTGTGGAACAATGGTCAAATCAAGTTTTTATGCGGGGCAAGATAGATGTAACGGACACCCATGGGACAAAGGTCGCTCCTGCGCTAAAAATAGATACAGACCAAAAATGATTCCAGAAAGATTTATTGTCGTATGCCCTGAGGGGCATGTTGACGATTTTCCAGTTATGGAATGGGTACATAAAAATCCAAAAAATCCTAAAAACATTACTGATAACTGTATTATTCGAAGGAGCACTGGTGGAGCATCCGCTTCTCTGACAGGAGTCTATTACGAATGTACTTGCGGAGCTAAGAGAAGTTTAGGTGGTGCGATGAATGAGGGGGCTCTTAATAAAATAGGTTATGCTTGTAAAGGTTCAAAACCATGGTTGGGCATTAAGGAAGATTTAGAAAAGCCATGTAGAAATCTTCAGGTCAAAGTAGTACAAAGAGGAGGCACAAATGTTTGGTTTGGCAAAATAATCAGCTCCATTTACATTCCCGTTGATGATAATAATACAAAAAGAAGACTAGTTGACATTATGGATGAGTACATGGAAAAAATTATTAATAGAAGAGTGAATGGAGAAATTGATGAGGGTTATATTAGATTACTAGCAGATGTAAAAAAAGTTAGTGGGACTGAGTTATTTGAGGCGATTTTGACAAGATTAGAAAAGTCAAAAGAAGTAAATAGAGATATCGATGAAAAAAACGAGGAGAATGAAGTAATTGAAGACAAATATAGATATGAAGAGTATAAAGTATTATCAAAAAATAGTGGTAGTGACTCTCTATTTTTTCATTCAAAAAACAAACAAATAAATGAGTATAATGAATCAATCAAATGTTTTTTTAAAAGTGTGTCCGTTGTTCCTAAGCTAAAAGAAACAAGAGCTTTAGTTGGTTTTTCGAGACTACAACCGGAAGACAATAGAAGTTTGGAAAAGAATAAATCCTTACTGCGATTAGGCAAGGGTGAATGGCTACCAGCGATAGAGGTTTATGGAGAAGGAATATTTGTTGAGTTTGATGATAAACAAGTAAAAAAATGGGCTAAAACACCTCAAATTTTGGGACGAATTGAACGACTAGTTCACTCATATAAAGGAACAACTAATTGTGTGCATGATAATGAAGAAATAATAAGACCGGAATTCGTTTTAATCCATACATTTGCACATCTTTTAATCAATCAATTGAGCTTTGAGTGCGGATATGGAAGTTCTTCTATTAGAGAAAGAATATATTGTTCAAAAACTAACGATAAATTAGATATGTACGGAGTATTGATTTACACAGCATCAGGTGACTCAGAAGGTTCACTTGGAGGGTTGGTAAGACAAGGGTATCCTGGGAAGTTTGAAAACACAGTTATAGCAGCATTAGAAAATGCAAGATGGTGCTCAGCAGATCCTATTTGCATTGAGTCAACTGGACAAGGTCCCGATTCATGCAATTTAGCTGCTTGTTACAACTGTGCTCTCCTACCTGAGACATGCTGTCAAAATGGGAATAGATTTTTAGATAGAGGAGTAGTTATTGGCACTTTAGATAATAGTAATATCGGTTATTTTAATTATAGTATGGATGGTATAAATAGATGAATTACTTGGATTTGTTTGCTGGAGCAGGAGGTCTGTCAGAAGGCTTTTTAAGAGCTGGTTTCTCTCCTATCGCACATGTTGAAATGGATAAACACGCAGCAGAATCATTAAAGACTAGAGCTGCATTTCGTTATTTTGAAGGTAATAGAGATATGGAGATCTATCGAAAATATCAGAAATCTTATGGACAATCAAAAGAAACTCGTGAGTTAGCAAAAGAAAATATGTTGAAATACTTACCCATAGAATTGATGGACTCGATAATCAACATTACCATAAAAGAGGAAACATTGGTTAGCATATTTGAAAAAATTGACAATCAAATGAAATTAAAAAAACAAAAGGAATTGGATATGATTATTGGCGGACCACCATGCCAAGCGTACTCACTAATTGGCAGATCAAGAGATAATATTGGTAAAAAAGATGATCCGAGAAATTATCTTTATTTGATGTATGCAAGATTTCTAAAAAAGTACAGACCAAAAGCATTTGTTTTTGAAAATGTTCCTGGAATTTATACTGCGAACAAAGGTGCTATTTTTGAGGATATTCAATTATACTTTAGAAATGAAGGATACAAAGTAAAGACATATAATTTGAATGCATCTATGTTTAATGTGCCACAAAATAGAAAGAGAGTTATTATTATAGGATTCAGAGAAGATTTTGACTCTATCGAACTAGATTCAGATTTTAAGTCCAAGTATAAATACAGTGTTATTGATATACTAGATGATTTACCCAAATTACAAGCAGGAGAATCACACATAGGCTTTGAATATGAAACTGATGTAAGCAAGTTATTGAAGAATCTCAAAATCAGAAATGAAGATGATATTCTTACACATCACGAAGCAAGAACTCATAATTCAAGAGATTTGAAAATTTATAGAAACGCTGTCGAAATGTGGAATAATGATAAACGTCGAATTAAGTATAATGATTTACCAGAAAATCTAATAACACATAAAAACAAGAGTTCTTTTTTAGATCGTTTCAAAGTTGTAGCTGGAGATCTAAATTTTTCCCATACTATAATGGCTCATATATCTAAAGATGGACATCACTACATTCATCCTGATTCACTTCAAAATAGGTCTTTGACGGTTAGAGAGGCTGCGAGATTACAATCATTTCCAGATGATTATTTTTTTGAAGGACCAAGAACAGCTAATTACATCCAAATTGGGAATGCTGTGCCACCTTTGATGGCTGAGGGAATCGCAAGATGGCTAAAGAAAGCTTTTTCATGCCGTTAGTGTGAGAACGAAAAAGAACTAGCTAGATATCTATAAAGAAAACTAATAGATAATGTAGTTAATCAAACAATTATTTTGAAATTCAATTATGATTTGACTTTATAGTGAAATTGATTATGATGAATATAATCTAAAAAAATAATAAGAGAATCGAGTTTAAGACCAATTGAGTAGAAATACAATCAAAAACCAGAGGAGGCCAAGATGTTTACCGTTAAAGCAGTTAATATTAAAATAATCAAAGACGGAGCAGAACAAGTCGTTAATCCTTCAATCATTTATAATGATGATGAAATGATTCTTGTCGATTGTGGTTATCCTGATACCATTGATCAATTTGAATCTGAGGCTAAAAGATTGAACATTGATATGAACCGATTGAACAAGATTGTGATCACACATCATGATTGGGACCACATAGGGAGTCTTCGAGATTTTAAGGAAAGATATCCTAACGCACAAATCATGTCATCTGCGGTCCAAGCCGAGTACATAACCGGAGAGAAGCCATCCTTGAGATTGGAATCTTTAATCGCGAAAATTGATACTCTGGAAGGAAAAGAAAAAGATTTTGCAGCACAGAGGATTGAGATTATTCGATCAGTTGAAGATTGTCAGGTTGATAGTTATGTGGAGGACAACGAGGCAATATCAAAGGATGGTGATGTTGTATGCATTGATACGCCGGGTCATATGCCTGGACATATTTCTGTCTATGTCAAATCATCGAAGACGCTGATTGCGGGAGATGCCATGAATGTCACAGAACATGGGTTGCGTGGTGCAAATCCTTTATTTACATTCGATATGGAAGAGGCTTCTCGTTCAATCCAAAAAATGTCCAACTTGGAAATTGAGAGGATTATCTGCTATCATGGTGGGGAATACAAAAATAATAGCCAAGTGGCAATCAAACGATTGGCAGACAAACAATAAAAGAGTTGGAAGGAGCCATATATGGACAAGCGTTTTAATTTATGTCTGATTGGATTTGGCAATGCAAGTCGGGCATTTTGTAAAATATTGCTGGAGCACTATGAATCAGTGAAAAAGATGACTGGGCATGATGTAAGAGTTACTGCCATAGCCACAAGATCTAAGGGATCTTTGGTTGATAAGCAAGGAATAAATCTGGAAAATGCGTTGTTGTGTATCGAAAAAAATGAAAAGATTCACGAGACTGAATTACTTGATTTGAATACGCTATCATTGATCGAACAATCGGGAGCGGATGCGTTGATTGAAATGAGCGCATTGTCCATAAAAGACGGTCAGCCAGCCATCAGTTATATTGAAAAAGCTTTCGATTTGGGCATGCATGTTATTACTGCGAACAAGGGGCCAATAGCATGGAGATATAAGGCGCTGAACAAAATGGCCGAAGATAAGAATCTCCAGTTTCTTTATGAGACAACGGTAATGGACGGGACACCTGTTTTCAATCTGGTAAAATATACCTTGCCTGGATGTCAGGTAAAATCTTTCAAAGGAATTCTCAATTCGACCACCAATTTTGTTATCGAAGAGATGGAAAAGGGGAATGATTACGAGAGCGCCATCAAGCAAGCCCAGCTTGAGGGATTTGCTGAAGCCGATCCTTCAATGGATATAGATGGTTGGGATGCGGCTGCAAAGACAACCGCTTTAGCCAATGTTCTAATGGGTGGCGATTTGACACCGATCGATATTGAACGAACAGGGATCGGGCACATAACAGAGACAGATGTGAGCAATGCACTGAAAGATGATAAAAAGATTAAGCTGATATGTGAGGGCTACTTCGAGTATGGTCAGGTCATCGGAAGGGTCTATCCTCAACTGGTTGAGAGAAGCGATATCTTTGCAACCATTGATGCGACTTCGTCTTTGGTTTCCATAAACACCGATTTGATGGGAGAAATTTTAATTATTGAGAAAAATCCTGAGATTCAACAGACTGGCTATGGGATTTACAGTGACCTATTGACGATGTTGGGTAATCTCAATAAATAAGCGACGATGAGTATGAAAAAAATAATTACTCTAATTATATGTCTGGCTATGACATTAACGGGCTGCCAGAGCAACAGTGCCACAACTAAAACGATGATTGACCAAACAACAGCAGTTAACCTTGAAAAGGATACCATGGCCAATCTATTAAACAAAGAGGGCATGACTGTAGCTGAAAGATACCTGCCCCCTCCGGGATATAACAGAACAGATGTGGAACCAGACAGCTTCGGAGATTTTTTAAGGCAACAGCGACTTAAATCTTATGGTGAGAAGGCATTGTATTACGATGGAAGACAAAAGAGAGCAGAGGGGATTTATGACAGTGTGTTTGATGTTGACATCGGTGACAGAGACCTGCATCAATGTGCTGATGCGATTATGCTCTTACGTGCTGAATATTTATATGCTCATAGAAGATACGACGAGATAGCCTTCAATTTTGTATCCGGATTTTCAGCCGAATACAGCAAGTGGATGGATGGCTATCGGATCAGAGTTGAAGACAACGATGTCAGCTATTATAAAGCTACAGATCCTTCAGACACCTATGATTCTTTCAGAAAGTATATGGCTATGGTTTTTGCCTATGCCAGTACTTTATCTATGGAAAAGGAGTTAGTGTCTGTTAATGTCAAGGATATGAAGATTGGTGATGTCTTTATCGTGGGTGGCAGTCCGGGACATGCTGTCATAGTGGTAGACATGGCTGAAAACGAAAACGGAAA
>DMAP01000252.1 GCA_003446975.1 Clostridiales bacterium
CGAAAACGGAAACCAAATTTTCATGCTTGCCCAGTCCTATATGCCAGCTCAACAGACTCAAATACTGATCAATCCTACTGATGCAAATATAAGCCCCTGGTACTCGTTGGAAGGGATTGACCAGCTTAGAACACCCGAGTGGATATTTGATCTGGACAGATTAAAAAGATTTGAAAACTGATTTCGGAACCTCCATTTGATAATTTTCGTCTAAAATGAAAATAAGCTTTGGAGGCTATACAAGATGAAAAGAAATAAGATGTGGACAATCATGCTGCTTGTACTGATTTTTGCTGTGGTTGGCTGCAGTCCCGATAGCAATACAGGTGGCAAGTTTGATTTTGAGTTTGATTTTACTGAAACTGACCAAGGATGGCAGGTTGACTATACAGACTATCCCGTAAACTATGACCCTGATATTTATGAGTTGGAAAATGGACATATGGAATTGCCGGAAGAGCTTGGCAGACCGGGTAAAGGAATAATGGTCCAAGGGCATAATAGAAGTGATGACATATTCATGTATCTTAGAAAAGAATTGACCGGATTGAAACCCAACACAACCTATAGTATCATCATTGAGGTTGAGTTTGCAACTGATGCGCCTGCAGGTGCCTTTGGCATAGGAGGACCTCCCGGAGAAGCTCTTTTTGTCAAGGTAGGCGCTTCCACCGAAGAACCATTACCGATAGTAGGGGATATAGCAGGAGAACCAAATTATTCTCTTAATGTCGACAAGGGATCACAAAGCGAAGGCGGAGAGAATGCCATAGTCGTAGGAGATGGCGCTAAGTTGGAAAATGACGAGTTCGAGGTCTATGAATTTAAAATTCTAAACAATGAAAGCCAACCTTTGGAAATCAAAACGGATGACGATGGCAATTTGTGGGTTTTTGTAGGAACAGACTCTGGATTTGAAGGGAAAACAGTATTGTATTACACAAACATTAAAATTAATCTAATTGAAAAATAGACTTTATAAAAATGATAAATTATTATTGCAATCCACTCTTAAAAATACTATAATGTGTTGAGTATGAGGGAGTAGCTTACAGTTTATACTGTTCTTGTTGGTCGTCAACACAGTGTTTTACACACTCGGTCAACATGTCATGTGAAATTTTGAAAGCAAGACTTTTACAGGCGTTATTATTATTCGTCAGTAGAAGTCTTTTTGTTAGAGAGACATATTATCTTAAAAACTATATAATATTATGGAGGGATTTAAATGGAAGAATTTTCTCAACTCTTTCAAGGGGTAATAGAATTTCAATGGCAATTTCTGCTTATGTATGCTATCGGTACAATTCTGATTTACCTTGCAATCAAAAAGAGTTATGAACCCATGCTGTTATTGCCTATAGGATTTGGAGCAATTTTAGTCAACTTGCCATTAAGTACCATTTGGGAACATGAAGGGTCAATTGGAGTGCTACAAATCTTTTATAATTCCGGGATATTGACAGAAATATTTCCAGTATTGATTTTTGTGGCAGTTGGGGCAATGATTGACTTTACACCTCTGTTAAAGAATCCTAAAATGCTGTTTTTTGGAGCAGCGGCACAATTTGGAATTTTCTTCACTATAATGGCTGCACTGCTTCTGAATAAGGCTTTTCCTTCATTAGGTATAGACTTGAAAACAGCTGCTTCTATAGGAATTATAGGGGCAGCTGATGGTCCGACTTCAATTTTTGTAGCTACTAAGTTCGCAAAAGAGTGGCTAGGACCAATCACAGTCGCGGCTTACTCTTATATGGCTTTGGTTCCTGTTATACAACCTCCAGTCATAAGAGCTTTGACAACACAAAAAGAGCGTATGATACGTATGGACTATAAAGATAAGAAGGTATCTAAAACTGTCCTAATCGCTTTTCCTATTGTGATTACAATCATTGCTGGTATTATAGCCCCAATAAGTGTTCCATTGGTTGGATTCCTCATGTTCGGCAATCTAATACGTGAAGCTGGCGTGCTTGAAAGATTATCCAAAGCTGCTCAAAATGAACTTGCTAATCTAGTCACCTTACTTCTAGGGATAACTATAGGAGCGACTATGCATTATGATAAGTTTCTGGATGTTAAAACTTTAATGATACTTGGTTTGGGACTAGTCGCATTTATATTCGATACGGCTGGTGGCGTTCTTTTTGCTAAATTCTTGAATCTTTTTAGCAAAGAAAAGATAAACCCTATGATTGGAGCTGCAGGCATTTCAGCATTCCCAATGTCAGCAAGAGTCGTCCAGAAAATGGCAACAGCTGAAGATCCTCACAACTTCATCTTGATGCAAGCCGTAGGAGCAAATGTTGCAGGTCAATTAGGTTCAATCATAGCTGGCGGACTGGTGTTGGCACTGGTTCCATGGCTTTTGTCTTAAAAAGGGAGGGTAAAACATGGATAGTTTAAATCTTGGACTTCAATTAATGGGGTATGGCCTTACAGGTGTTTTTATGGTATTGATATTATTTTATGCTGTCATAAAACTTTTGCTAATATTGTTTCCCTTAAAATGACAAAGTGTTGGTGGGTGCATTTTTATTTTTGAGCCTTATATGGTATTATTGTTAATAAAATGCCTCTGCTGGAAGGTGAGACAATATGAGAATACCGAATATATTAACAACTGTGATGCTGATTGTATTGGTATCCATTTTCGGTGTAGGATGTGGCCCCGATGATGAGTCTAATACCGAAATATCTCAAACAGTTGATGAAAATATTGCCCTTGAATTGGATGAAGAGAAAACTGAAGACAAGAATGATACAATAACAATTATCCTCGATCCTGGACACGGCGGAGAGAACACAGGAGCAATGGCTGATGTAAATGGAGATGGCGTTATTGATTTCGAGAAAGATTTGAATATGGTTGTTGCCAATCATATGATAGAAATATTGCAAAACTACGAAGGCCTTCATGTCGCATTGACACGATATGGCGATGAAGAACTCAGCCATGCTGAAAGGGCCGCGATAGCCCAATCCTTTGCTAAGGAGACGTTGAGTAAAACTGTCATACTAATCAGTATCCACAATAACGCAAATCCATATGCATTTTTAGAGGGTGTCGAAGCTTATGTCTCTGTTTAGGATGAGCGTTATGATTGGATTACCACCGATTTAGCCTATGAGATGGTCGATAGCATTGCAGAAAATTTTAAGCTGTTGAATCGAGGTGTTTTAACGAGGGTCAGTAGACGACATGACGATTGGTATGGAATAATTCGAAATGGAATTGCACGTGATATTCCAACCATCATCTTAGAGCAATGTTTTATGGATAATCCTGATGATGCGTTCAAGGTATTGTCCAGCGAAGAAAAGCTGTACAAATTGGCTGAGACCAACTCTCTTGCAATTGTAAATTTCTTTAGGTTAGAACCGAAGAAGGAATTTCAGACCATAAATGCTAGTGAATAAAAACTGTTCTGGCTTTTTTCATCGTTATGGTATATACTGTATTAGTTGATTCTCTGATTCATTAAATTGGGAAACAACGGAGGTAAATCATGTCAACAAAGAATGTTGAAGGTATGAAAAAAATAATTGAAGAAAAGAAAAAAATGAGTGCGCAGCAGTGTCTTAATGGTGATAAACCAAATCAAAAAATGTCAAGCCAGTGGAAAGCTTTTAAAAACAAAAAAACTGGTGGAGTATTCGATAAATAAAGAGACCCAGAAGTCTGATATTTAAAGAACGCATTTGATGCGTTCTTTATTTTGCAATCATAATAAAAGTAAGAGGAGAACTACTATTGCTATTTAGAAATCTAAAAATCATTGAGCCTATTCTGAAGGCTTTAAAGGCAGAAGGATACACAGAACCAACCCCAATACAAACAAAAGCCATCCCATCCCTATTGGAAGGGAAAGACCTATTAGGTTGTGCACAGACAGGAACAGGAAAAACAGCGGCATTTGCCATCCCCATATTGCAGGACCTGGCAGCAGAATATAGAAATATCAAGGGCAAGAGGCAGATAAAAGCGCTTATTCTAGCCCCAACGAGAGAATTGGCAATACAGATAGGAGACAGCTTCAAGGCCTACGGCAAATACTTGAATCTAAAGACCCTGGTGGTTTATGGTGGCGTCTCACAACATCCCCAGACAAGATCCCTAACAAGTGGTGTCGATATACTTGTGGCGACTCCAGGCAGATTGCTGGATTTGGTCAACCAGAAATATATTCAATTGAACCAAGTGACGCATTTTGTTTTAGATGAAGCGGATATGATGCTTGATATGGGTATGTTGCCAGATGTCAAAAGGATAATCAAACTAATCCCCGAAAACAGACAGACCATGTTTTTCTCAGCTACAATGCCTGATGAAATTGCCAAACTGTCCAGCACGATATTGAAAAATCCGGTGACGGTTTCTATAACACCTGTTTCATCAGCTGTGGAGGTCATAAAACAATCCGTTTATCAGGTTGACAAGGGAAACAAGATCAATCTATTGGTCCATTTGCTAAAAGATAAAGCAATCGTTTCCGCTCTTGTCTTTTCCAGAACAAAGCACGGAGCGGATAAAATTGTAAAGGCTCTTGAAAAGGCTGGCCTTCAAGCTCAGGCTATTCATGGCAACAAATCACAGAACGCTAGACAGCTTGCCCTAAATAATTTCAAGGAAAGGAAGACAAGAATACTGGTTGCTACAGATATTGCAGCCCGTGGCATTGACATTGAGGAATTATCACACGTCTTCAATTTTGATTTGCCCGAGGTTCCTGAGACATACGTACACAGAATTGGAAGAACTGGACGAGCGGGTCTTGGCGGCATAGCGATTGCGTTTTGCGATCAGGAAGAGAAACTGTTGCTTCGCGATATTCAAAAGCTCACATCAAAATCAATAGAGATTGTAGGAGACCATCCCTTTCCATGGAACGAAAAGTTGCAGTTTTCAACATCTAAACCTGTTCCACCACGTGCCAGAAGCACTAAAAAGACAAGCTACTCAAAAAGTAATGTGGGGAAGAAAGAAAAATCTTATTGGAAGAGTCGCTGATTCAGTTATATAATGATAGTAGAAGTATTGCAAGGAACTGAAAAGGGGATTAGAAGTGAATATTATCAATAACATAAAAGACGTTGCACTCATTTTCGAGGGTGGCGGGATGCGTGCCAGCTATACAGCTGGATTTGCAAACAATTTATTGGAAAATGAGATATACTTTGATTATGTGGCTGGTATTTCTGCAGGGGCTAGCCTTAGCGTCAATTATCTGTCTAGAGATATAACTCGAACCAAACGATCTTTTGTTGACTTGGTACGTGACGAAAAATTTGGTGGATGGAGATCCTTTCTTAAAGGGGAAGGATTCTTTCGCTCTCATTACATATACGAAGAAACGCCTAATGTAGACGCTTCATTGCCATTTGACTGGCAGACTTTTTCTGCAAACCCGGCTCAGATTAGAATCGGGGCTTATAAGCGGGATGAGGGTGAAATGGTGTACTTCACAAAGAACGATATGCAAAGTATGCAGGAACTGATGAAAATTGTTCGTTCCTCGTCATCTTTGCCTATTTTTATGCCTCCGACCTACTATCAGGGGGACTACTATATTGACGGTGGTGTTAGTGGTGGTATCGCTCTTGATATTGCACAAAAAGATGGTTTTAAAAAATTCTTTGTTGTATTGAGTCAAGAAAAGGGATATCGGAAAAGTCCTGTCAAGTCCAAGAACTTCATAAAGGCATATTATAGAAAATATCCCCATGCATGCGAGGCTATGCTTAAACGTCATAACGCCTACAATAAAACGCTGGAAGAACTGGAAGAATTGGAAAGACAAGGAAAAGCATTTTTGGTTTATCCAGATAGGATGCCAGTTTCAAACAGAGAATTGAAGTTTGAGAGACTGTCTGAAAGTTATGATGCGGGTTATAGGCAGGGGAAAAGAGATCTGCACAAATGGAAGGAATTTTTACAAATTGAGTAAGAGGAGAATGATCAATGTCAGATAATAATTTTGAAATAAACAAACCGTCAACAGGTTGGAAATTTGACAACAGCTATCTCAATCTACCCAGGATGTTATATACAAAGGTATTGCCGACAAAAGTACGCTTTCCGGAATTGGTTTTATTGAATAAAAATCTTTCTGAATCTTTGGCATTAAACACCGATTATTTAAATAGCGAGTTGGGATCGGCCATATTCTCAGGCAACCAAATACCAGAAGGCGCAGAACCTATTGCTCAAGCATATGCAGGTCATCAGTTTGGTTACTTCACATTTCTTGGTGATGGCAGGGCGATATTGCTTGGAGAACATGTCACACCGACTGGGAAGAGATTCGACATCCAATTGAAGGGCGCTGGGATTACACCGTATTCCAGAAGAGGTGACGGCCGTGCGGCTTTGGGACCGATGATAAGAGAGTATATTATCAGCGAAGCGATGCACAACTTGGGAATACCAACCACAAGAAGTTTGGCAGTAACAACGACAGGGGAGTATATCAATAGAGATAAAAAACTCTCAGGAGCTGTTTTAACCCGTGTTGCTGCAAGTCATAGTCANNGATATAGCACAGAAGGGATCCCTTGAAGAACTGAAAAAACTGGCGGATTATACAATCGATAGACATTGTCCTGGAGCGAAGAATTTTGTGAATCCTTACAGGCAACTGTTGAAAGTAGCAATATATAAGCAGGCGGAATTAATCGCCAAATGGCAATTAGTTGGATTTGTTCATGGTGTAATGAATACGGATAACATGACAATCAGTGGCGAGACTATCGATTATGGTCCATGTGCATTTATGGATGCATATGATTCAAATACAGTGTTTAGTTCCATCGACTATAATGG
This sequence comes from Clostridiales bacterium, assembly GCA_003446975.1. Classification (GTDB taxonomy): domain Bacteria; phylum Bacillota; class Clostridia; order Tissierellales; family Dethiosulfatibacteraceae; genus 38-11. The sequence goes on from DMAP01000252.1 coordinate 6,827, forward strand.
ACGCTATGCTTATGGCAACCAACCTCATATAGCCTTATGGAATCTTGGTAGATTTGCTGAGACTTTGTTGAATCTAATCCACAAGGATCTGACTAAGGCAAAAGAAATTGCTGATATTGAACTAGCTGAATTTCCAGTAATTTTTCAGGAAAACTGGATGGAAGGCATGCGTTCCAAGCTTGGGATTTTCAATAAAGAAGAGGAGGATAGCGAATTATTCAGCGAGTTTCTTGAAATCATAGAAAATCAGAAAGCAGATTATACCAACACCTTCATTGAATTGACGAATGTTCGAAAACCTCAGGGAGAAATGGAAGGCAATAAGGAATTTTTGAAATGGCATATCAAGTGGAGAGATAGGCTTAGCAGACAAAGTCAATCAAAAGCCCAATCAATACAACTTATGAAGGATTCTAACCCAGCTGTCATACCGAGAAATCATCGGGTAGAGGAAACATTAAAGGCAATAGAGGAAAAGAACGACTATAGCACTCTATTTGCCTTGTTAAAGGTTTTAGAAAAACCTTATGAACATACCGAGGATCAAAAACGCTTTGCAGAGCCTCCATCTTCTTCCGATCTACCCTATGTGACCTATTGCGGTACTTGATTTGATTTCAAACGGTTATGATTAGTTTAATACGTTGTTATATGGGGTTTATTTTGGTACAATGATAGTGTAGAAATGAAGAGTAAAGGAGCCTATTATGGAACGATATGAGTTGGAAGTTCTAATCAGACAGGCGGATGGATTTGGTTTGGGATTCACCTATTATACCGAAGGCAATGAAGATGGCCCTGTGACTGGCATGATTTATGAGAAGACATTCAACAAATTAGACATATCAGATGATGAGATCATTGATCTGATTGCAACAGGTTACAATTATCATTCTGACAATCATCGAAGAGTGGATGCAATCAATTCTATTTTAGCCTACTGGAAAATGCCTCTTTTGGATAAAATTCCCGAAGACATTCAAGTGTTTGACAATTATAAGGATGCCATTTCAGCGTTTGATAAGGCACAAGATTATATGATATTCAAACTAAAGACTCATAGCAACAGCAAACCCAATAGACTCAAGCGAAAGTTTCAGCCCTGTGGCGTGATTACCTGTATACATAATGCCAATGAAATGTGTATGATAGATGAATGTGATATGCATATTAGAATGTTTAGACAAGAGGGCTAGTCATCA
>DMAP01000316.1:0-265 GCA_003446975.1 Clostridiales bacterium
GACCGCCTCGAATGCAGACACAAGGAATGCCACTGGACTCAAATCGCTTGACTTGATCATTCATCAAGGAGAGTAGTGGATAGACAATGATTGTTAGTCCTGTAACCAGCAGAGAGGGGAGCATGAAGCAGACGCTCTTGCCCGATCCTGTAGGCAGGACCACCAGCATACCCTCGTGGTCAGTGCTTTCAGTATCGTGCTCAAGGATTCTTTGGATGATCAGCTTCTGGTATGGGTGTAGGTTCTGCAAGCCGAATTTCTCATA
>DMAP01000316.1:292-6168 GCA_003446975.1 Clostridiales bacterium
GGATTCTCGAAACACAAGCCATGATATTGGGGAACTATTCAAGGATCATACAGGCAATTTGTCTCAAAAATGTCCTTGTATTCGGCTGACAGTTTGGATAGAATTCATCTCAGTGAGAATCTGTAAGGGCCTACGGCTCAACCGGATGGTAGGTGGACGGTTCACGCAAATAGTAACTGACAAGTACTGGAGACTATCTATGCCAACCAAGACCATTAGGAATGTTAGAAAAGAAGATGCAAAAGCAATGTGTGAAATCTACAATTACTATGTTGTACATACCAATATATCTTTTGAGGAGCACCCTGTATCTGCTGATGAGATGGAAAAAAGAATAGAAGAGAAAATACACAAATATCCTTGGTTAGTATATGAAGAAAACGGAAAAGTCCTTGGGTATGCATACGCCGGTAAGTGGAGAGATCGATCAGCATATCGGTACACAGTTGAAGATACAATTTATGTAAAGAATGGCGAATTTGGGAAAGGGATAGGATCAAGACTATTTGAAGCACTGATTGGTAAGATCAGAGAAAGTAAAGAGGTACATACAGTATTGGGTGTAATAGCATTGCCAAATGACAATAGCATAAGACTGCATGAACGGTATGGATTTGAGAAAGTGGCATATTTCAAAGAGGTAGGATATAAGGCCGAGAAATGGATTGATATTGGGACCTGGGAACTGCTACTTACGTAAATTGATAGTACATAAAGATAACTGAAGGCGTGAAAAAATCATAGTTTACTTTTTCTTTCATCTATATTCTCATAGAGAAGATTAGCGTTGACAAACTGCAAATAGAAACCTAATACTAATAATACAAGCGTTTTCGGAATGTTTGATAAGAAAATCAGTCGGCCTATGCGTGGCAGGATTTAGTTTTTGCAATTTTGTGTATCAATCAATTTTTTATATCCGCTTCAATTATTCAATCATATGAGACATTACATTGAGAAAGCCACTTAAAATTGCATTTTGATTCGTTTTAGGGCATTGAATTCTCTGTATCTTGGATGAATACCCATTTTTCGGGCAGTAATAAGGGAATATGTTGAAAATAAAGCAAACATGTCGTGTAGCCTTTCTCTTTAACGATTTTCACAGTGAATATAGTGTCGCTATCTGTAAAGGGGCTTTGCAGGCTGCTCAGGATTTCGGAGTTTCAGTTGTCTTTTTTGGAGTTGGACAGTTGGAGTGTCCTGTCCTTCATACGGTCAAACGAAACAAGCTTTTTTCCCTTTTGTCTCCTGATAGTTTTGATGGGATCATATATATTTCATCCTCTATTCTAAGCTATGTGGGTATGGATAGATTTCTTGATTTCATTGCTAGATATGGCAATATCCCTTCAGCTCATATTGGGATGAAGAAGTCTCCCTATACTACTTTCAATATTGATAATAGATTGGGTATGTATACTGCTGTAGAGCATCTCATTAAGGTTCACAAGAGAAAAAAAATTGCTTTTATCAAAGGTGCCTCAGGAGTCTTTGAAGCTTCTGAAAGATTTATAGCATACAAGAATGCCCTTTTAGATAATGGTATTAAATTTGATAATCACTATGTATTTGAAGGTAATTTCCATAGGGAAAGTGGAATTCTTGCAATAGAGGAATTTCTTGATACAAGAAAAATCGATTTCGATGCATTGGTAGGCGCAAACGACCTTATGGCTCTCTATGCTATGAAGGAACTTCAGAAAAGAGGGTACCGAATCCCTGAAGATATCAGCATAACAGGGTTTGATGATTTGGTTGGTGCAAAAAGTCATCATCCTGCATTGACTACCGTTCATCAACCGGTTGCAGAGTTGGGATATACTGCGATGAAGGAGTTTTCCCACAATCTGATCATCGGATCTACTGAAGCTAAGAGTTACCAGCTACCTGCACCGTTTGTTGTAAGGCAATCCTGTGGTTGTAGATGTGAGGATTCTGGAGAACTTCCTAGTACTTTTGCTTCACCATGGGTACCTAAGGTGACGATAAGTGAACGGGATGAACTTGATTCTCTTCTCAACGTTATGACTAGAAATATTATTGGTTCATTTGATGAGGCTGATATTCGTAGGGCTTTGGATGATACTCTCAAATTGTTTGATATTGATGATTTCATTCTAGCTAAATATATAGATGATGAGTACTCTCTAGTGTTCTATGATTCCAAAAAGGATTGTGCTGAAATTGTTTCAACCAAAAAACTGCTATCTGACTACTTTGATCACAGCGTGACAGCATGTTCCCGTTTTATCCTTCCTCTCTATTATCGGGATGAGGATATTGGGTTTTTCATCTCAGATGCCGGTTCAAAAGATTTTCATCTCCTGGAAGTATTGGGGGATCATCTCTCTGGAGCCTTAAAAGGAGCTCAGCTTTTAGATGATGCTCATAGGTCCTCTGAACTATTGGAGAAAGAAGTTGCATTGCGAACAAAAGAGTTAGCCCAACGCACCTCAGATCTTGAAGCAGCTCTAGAAGAGGTGCGACTAGCTAGTGATACGTTGAAGTTGCTAGCAGTAGTGGATGATCTTACAGGTCTATTTAACCGACGAGGTTTTTTGACTCTTGCGAAGCAGAATATCGACCTTTCCCGGAGAAATGGATCGGATGTCATGCTCGTTTTTCTCGATCTGGATGGGCTAAAACTGATCAATGATACGTATGGGCATTACAATGGAGATATTGCTATTCAAGCTATGGCTGCAATTCTCCAAAAGGTTTTCAGAAAGTCTGATATCATAGCACGGCCAGGAGGAGATGAATTTACGGTCCTGGCCATTGACTGTAATGTTACACAATATAATCTCATTATGGAGCGAATGAATGCGTTGATCGATGATTTCAATACTGGTCCATACGAATTCACTTTATCTGTATCCAGTGGTGCTGCCCCTTATGATACCAAGACCCAAAGCTCTGTTGAGGGACTCTTGAAAGAGGCAGACCGGGAGTTGTACAAGGTTAAAAAGGAAAAGAAAAGAAGGGTAGGGTATCCATCCTGATTAGGGTATGAAGATAAGAGAGGGTTTCGGGATTCAGAATAACTCCCTGTCCACATTCAGGAGGCTTGTTATCGATTGCGCATACTCTGTGGGGCTTTTCCCGCTGACCTTTGAAAACTGCTTGGAGAAATGATGTATGGAGCTATAGCCTAACTGGTTTGCAATGGTTGTCATATTGCCTTTCCCTTCACGGATACGCTGTTTGGCTTGCTCAATTCGCAAACGGGTATACCACTGCATGACACTATTGCCGGTTTCAAGTTTGAATATCTGTTGGGCTAGGGATTTGCTCATGGAGCAATGATCACATACATCAGAGAGTGTCAGGTTTTCGGAAAGATGTTCCTGCAAATATGCATTAGCCATCTCAAAGCGGATTCGTCGGTCATTGATTTGGCTTGTGCTGAGTATTGTCTTATTCTTTTCATTCTGCGAGTTATGTCTCAATAATTCCAATAGAAATGCTTCAAAATAGTTCTTTATCAACTGCTGACTACCCAAAGGGCAGTTCTCATCCAAATCCAATCGTTTGTAATACGGGTCGGACAAGTCTGTTGCGTAGGTCTTTTTAGCTTCACTGATGATAAAGGACATTAGGCTTTTAGTCTTGCTGGTTATTGGAAGTACCTTATTCTCGAAGAACTTCATCGCTGGCGAGGTACATACAAAGGATATGACAACCAGACAAGGGGAGATGACCCCATTGCATTCTACACTGTGAAATTCACCGGGCTTATGGAAGATTATCTGTCCCTGCTGCAGTTGGTGATGCTCGGTATCGGTACGGGAAAATACCACACCCTTGTCAACATAGAGCAGCTCCCAGAAGTTATGTCGCTCCCCTTCAAAAATAAACATATGTGGATACTCGAAGTAATGAAAGGTAACAAAATGACTGACGTTGATCTCTTTCTTCATGGGAGTAAGTAAAAATCCATTACAATATTTATCCATAGGATAAGCATACAACACAATGTGCTAAGTGACAAACAATATATTTTTTTGGACAAATACGAATCTTGAAACAAGGGTATACTAGGTTTGGTGGTTACTGGCAAAACAGTTGCTAAAAAAGGAGAGTCCTATGAGAAAAAGAACTTTTGTTATCGTGTTAATCGTATTGTCTGTATTAGTTTCCCCGCTTTATGCAGGTGGAGCTTCAGAAGCAAAGTCCGATAAGAAAATTGTCACTTACTGGTCCATGTGGAACGAAGCCGAACCCCAGGGTCGTGTATTGGCTTCTGCTGCTGAAGCATTTGAGGAAGAGACTGGTATTGGTGTGGACATTGTGTTCAATGGCCGCGAAATCAGAAAGACCTTGCAACCGGCATTGGAATCGGGTGAGACTATCGATATCTTTGATGAAGATATTACCCGCGTCAATTCAAACTGGGGCAAATATCTTCTTCCTTTGGAAGACTATGCCAAGAAACAGTATCCTACCACAGGAGGGGAAAGCTTTGAGTCCTCTGTAAGTACTGCTCTGATGGATCTTGCCCGTCAGGAAGGTGGTGGAACTCTGAAAGTTATCCCCTACCAGCCCTTTGCCTTTATTGTCATGTACAACAGTGACCTGTTCAAAAAGGCAGGGATTACAGAGACTCCTAAGAACTGGGTAGAATTTGAAGCAGTATGTGCAAAGCTTGTCGCAGCAGGCATTACTCCCATTACCGTTGATGATGCCTACATGGCAGCATTCTTCGGGTACAACCTCTCCCGCCTTGCTGGCGTAGAGAAAACCTTGGAGATGGCAAATAGCAACAAGTTCAACGATCCCTCAGTGCTTGAATTTGGAAGAATCTGGTCTGACTTCGCAAAGAAAGGTTATATTAGCAAGAAAGCTGCTTCCAACATCTACCCTGCAGGACAGCTAGAAGAGATTGCAGCTGGAAAAGTTGCCATGTATCTGAATGGGACTTGGCTTCCTAATGAGATCAGCGGCAATGCTCCCAATTTCAACTGGGGCGCTTTTGCCTGGCCTGCAATGGGACCCAAGGGCTCTGGTGTCGAGGCCAACAACTATGGGGCACAGTGCTTTGGTATCAACAGTAACTCCAAAGTGGCCGATGAGGCCTTCCAGTTCATCGTATACATGACTACCGGCAAGTGGGACTCAACCCTTGCCAAGGAGAGTCTTGGTGTTCCAATGGGTAAGGACAGCAGCTGGCCTAAGCAGACATCAGAAGCCAAGGTTGTCATCGACAATACCACCAAGTGGATGACTTGGGCTGTCGGGATGGAAAACCTCGCTGATGTAAACGCTAAGATCAAAGACAACTTTGCCAAGCTGATCGTTGGATCCCTTGATGCTGATGGCTTCTATGCGGCAATGAACAAATAAGAGAATTGTAGTAAGCCCTTGCAGGAACATCTGTAAGGGCTTACTGCCTGTATAGGTACATAGATGAAAAAAAATCGTGTAATGATCATCGTTTTTCTTGCTCCGGCCCTTATTTGCTATCTCCTCGTATTCCTGTATCCTTCGATACGGACAACTATCATGAGCTTTTTTGCAGTAGAGTCGGTCTCTGATCCGATTTCCACCTGGCGTTTCATTGGGTTGGATAACTATACAAAACTATTCGGAACTGAGATTTTTAAACAATCAATGATAAATATTGCCAATATTTGGGTTGTTGGCGGAATAGGGGTAATGGCAGTCTCCCTATTTTTTGCTGTTTCCCTGACCAATGGGATGAAACAAGTAAAATTTATACGGAGTGTCATCTATCTGCCAAATGTTGTCTCAGCCATTGCAATGGGAACTATGTGGATTAGTTATGTCTACAACTCAAGCTATGGGCTGCTACACAATATATTTAAAACTATAGGACTGAACAAGCTTTCTGAAACGCTATGGACCGGACCGGG
>DMAP01000317.1 GCA_003446975.1 Clostridiales bacterium
ATGTGGCTTGATTGTTTATTGTTGCTCCCGTTAATCTTGCTTGGCCTTGAAAGATTGGTTGAAAAAGGCGATTACAAACTTTATACCATTACCTTGGGTCTATCCATATTATCCAACTATTACATTTCAATAATGATTTGCTTTTTCTGCATATTCTATTTTCTGATGTTGATCGTAGCTGACAAACAAGAGAAGAATCATAAATACTACATTGACAGAATAAAAAGATTTGCAATATTTTCTCTCCTAGCTGGAGGGTTTGCCGCCATTCTATTGTTCCCTGAGTATTACGCCATACAGGCAAGTGCTTCAAGCAGCTTCACTTTTCCTAAATCCTTTACCAGTTACTTCTCTATATTTGATATGTTGAGCCGAGGATTGATGATTGTGGAGCCAGCAGTACTGTCAGGAAGATATCCGAACATTTACAGTTCTGTGGCAGTCTTTCTTTTCCTGCCCTTCTATTGGATGAATCCTGCGGCTGATTTTAAAGAAAAAACCGGCAAAACTATCCTTCTTCTCCTACTATTGGTGGGTTTCAACATGAATGTTTTCAATTTCATATGGCATGGTTTGCATTTCCCAAACAGTCTTCCAGCAAGGCAATCATTCATTTTTATATTTATGGTTCTAACCATGTCTTATGAGGGATTTCTAGGCTTGAAACAATTGTCAAAAGGCCAGATATTCAGTGTTTTTTCAGGTGTCATAATTTTCTTCTTAATGATTGAGCATTTCATCGCTGGAGATAATTATCATTTTGGAATCGTATATTTGAATATGACTTATCTGACGTTTTATCTATTATTGATCGTTTACTATCGAAAAGAAGCATGTAAACCCAAATTGATGATTTTTCTATTTCTACTGGTCATCATATCAGAATCCGCCATCAATACAGCAGCTACGGGTATAGGAGTAGCAAGCAGAACTGTCTATGTCTCAGATAATCAGGCTATAAGCGATGTTTTGGACAGTATCAGTGAAAAAGATTCTGATTTTTTCCGTGTTGAAAAAGAAGTTAGACGAACAAACAATGACTCTGCTTGGCATCACTACAAAGGTTTTTCAACATTCTCTTCAACTGCCTTCGCAGGTCTGAACAATCATCTCAACAGCCTTGGATTCAGAAGCTCCATGAACAGTTACTCTTTTGATGGCTATACACCTCTCACAGCATCACTTTTTACTGTCAAATATATGCTCAACAACCAAATGATTGATACCAACAATCTATACCGGCTGGTTGAATCCAAGGATGGCATTTATCTTTATGAGAACATATACACGCTTCCACTTGGTTTCATGTTGGAATATGAGTTCGAACAAAAATGGAGAACCGATAGTTCCAATCCATTCAGAGTACAGAATAGTTTTTCTGAAGCACTTATTGGAAACAGCAATCTCTTTGAATCCGTGGAAACAAAGAATGCTGGTAAATCAGTGACTCTGAAAGTCAAAGACAGCCGAAATATTTATGCATACATATCAAACTCGGCCACACTCAAAAATGTCAGTGTGAATAAATCGCCCACATATGATATGGATGACAATCCACTGATGACTTTCAGCAATTTGAGACATAAGCATATCCTTAACATTGGAAAAGGAGTGCCAGATTCCGAAATAACGATTTCAGCCGAGTCTGAAGATATAACATCATTGTTCTTGACTGCATACAGCTTCAATGAGAATGTATTCATAGACATCTACAATCACCTATCCAAAAATCCATTTGTCGTCGAGGTTTACAGTGACACCTATATTCGAGGTACCATCAACTCCGACATAAATGGTATCATGTTTACATCTATCCCATTCGACAATGGATGGAAGGCTTATGTCAACGGGGAAAAAGTAACCCTGCGAGCTTTTAAAAATGCCTTTGTCGCCATCCCCATCCCAGAAGGCCAGCATGATATAGAGTTATACTACACCCCAGAGGGTTTTTTATCTGGATTGATTATCACATTGGCATCGCTAGTCATATTCATAGCTATCATTATGTTGGATCGAAAGAAAGGATCCTTATATCTTTAGTGACATTGACTGATTATTAATAAAAATCTCCTTGGATTAGGAGATTTTATTATTATTTGTGGTATAATGATGTTAATAATCTATTAAATAACTTATCAACACTTTATCAATGGAGGTTCGAGACTTGCACGATAAAGATACTACCAAGGGACTAACTACAGAGCAGGCAAAGCAGCTTTTGGAAACATATGGCAAAAATAGATTAAAAGAGTCAAAAAGAATTACTTTCATTGGGCTTTTCTTAAATCAGTTTAAAAGTATATTAATTGTCATTTTGATTACAGCTGCCGTGATTTCTGCATTTGTAGGTGAATTCACAGAATCCATAGCGATTGTGATTATCGTTTTGATGAATGCCTTAATAGGTGCGAAACAAGAGAAAAGTGCGGGCGATGCTGTACTAGCATTAAAAAACATGACCTCACCATACGCTAAAGTAATCCGAGATGGCGTGATAAAGGAAATCCCATCCGAAGACCTTGTGCCAGGTGATTTAGTGCAGTTGGACTCTGGGAGTATGGTCCCTGCGGATCTGAAGCTGCTAAACGCCATCAATCTTAAAATCGATGAGTCTTCTCTAACAGGCGAATCAATTCCCGTGGAGAAAGACTGCAAAGCATACGTTGAAGATGGTGCTCCTTTAGCAGAAAGAATCAATATGGCTTTTATGGGAACCACAGTAACCTATGGTAGATCTCTTGGTATTATCACCAACACTGGAATGAATACAGAATTCGGAAAAATCGCTGAACTGCTGGATGAAAAAGATGAAGAAACACCTTTACAGCATAAACTAAATACACTGGGAAATAAACTTGGCATTGCATGTATTGTCGTCTGTGTACTGATATTTCTACTTGGACTTCTGAGAGACATGCCATTGATGGATATGTTCATGATTTCGATAAGCCTCGCAGTTGCAGCAGTGCCAGAGGGGTTACCTGCCATTGTAACTGTCATATTGGCTCTTGGAATGAAAAGGATGGTTAAACGTAATGTTTTGGCAAAAAGCCTTTCCTCAGTAGAGACTCTAGGAAGCACTACGGCAATTTGCACGGATAAAACAGGAACCCTTACGCAAAACAAAATGACTGTAACCAATATTATGGTGGATATGAAAGAATATGAGGTGACTGGAGCAGGATATGGGGTAGAGGGACTAATCAAAGACGTTCCTCCATCAGGTAGCCTTGACCATATGATGATGGCAGCAATATTAGCCAATGATGCTACTTTGGATTCCAAACATGAAGGAATTATCGGAGATCCCACTGAGGGTGCTTTACNNGGCTTTAATCATCATGGCAATCAAATCAGGCTTGGACCAGATCAACATTCGAAAAAAATACCCGCGATTAAACGAACTCCCCTTTGATTCGGAAAGAAAAATGATGTCTACTATGCATGATATTGAAGGACTGAATATCATGTATACAAAAGGATCTCCTGATTCGATTTTGGAAATATGTGACAAAATACGTATTGGAGATGATATTCTTGATATTGCTAATTATAGAAATCAGATAAATACCATCTACTTGAGTTGGGCATCAGAAGCATTAAGAGTACTCTGTTATGCTTACAAAGAAGTCTCCCCTAATGATATTGCTGGCGAAGAAGAGAAGCATATGATTTTTTGCGGTATGTCAGGCATGCTCGACCCTTCGAGACCCGAAGCACGTGAAGCTATTGCCAAATGCCATACGGCGGGCATCAGAACCATTATGATCACAGGTGATCATGCTGTTACTGCATCAGCCATAGGTAGAGAGATAGGTTTGTTAAAAGGTGCTGATATAGCAATCACTGGTCGCGAAATTGACCAGATGGATGATGAAACTTTCCTTGAAAAGTTATCCTCTACAAATGTATACAGCCGAGTCTCTCCTGACAATAAAGT
>DMAP01000061.1 GCA_003446975.1 Clostridiales bacterium
TATAATGCTGGGAACAGTCCATGTCTCACCTTATGCCACACCGGGGACAGAAGAAGTACCTTCTGCTATTGAACCTTTTATAGAAACAAGCAAAGCTGTTCTAATGGCTAACCACGGCGCGTTGACTTGGGGGAAGGATATTTATGAAGCGTATTACAGGATGGAGTCATTGGAGCATTATGCCAAAATAACGATGTATGCCAAATACTCAATAGGACATTTCAATCCTTTGACTAATCAAGAAATGTCTAAATTAGTAAAAAAATGGATAATGGGAGGAATGAATGAATAAAGAAGTTCTGAAGGTAATGGCGTCTAGGTTGGATGATGAAAAGGGAGCGGTTATTATATTGGATCAGACAGCCCTTCCTAATCAAACGATTTACAAAACGCACACCACAAAAGAGACGATTTGGGAAGCCATAAACAAACTGGAAGTAAGAGGTGCGCCTGCTATAGGCATAGCTGCGGCCTATGGTATCTATGTTGTGATGAACAAAAGTCTTGCAGATAACTTCAATGCCTTCTATGAAGAATTCAAAACAGTCAAGTCATACTTTTCATCATCTAGACCAACTGCAGTCAATCTTTTTTGGGCATTGGACAGAATGGAAAATTGTCTTTACAAGAATAGAGATAAGGGCATAGCAGAAATCAAACAAGCTTTGCGAGAAGAGGCTGAAGCCATTAGAAGAGAAGATGAGGAAGTCTGTAAAATGATTGGTGAAAATGCATTGACTTTATTGAAACCAGGCATGGGATTACTCACACATTGCAATGCAGGTACCATAGCCACCTCAAAATATGGCACAGCTTTAGCTCCAATTTATCTAGGGGAGGAAAGAGGATACGGTTTCAAAGTATTTGCTGATGAAACCAGGCCTTTGCTACAAGGCGCAAGGCTGACGACTTGGGAGTTGAATGAGGCAGGCGTGGATGTCACCCTCATATGTGATAATATGGCTTCCATAGTCATGAAAAAGGGATGGATTGATGCTGTGTTGGTGGGTTGCGACCGAGTTGCAGCAAATGGAGATGCCGCCAATAAGATAGGGACTTCAGGGGTAGCGATACTGGCCAAAGAATATGGTATACCCTTTTATGTCCATGCGCCTCTATCCACCATTGATATGGGCACCAAAAGCGGAGAAGGGATAGAGATTGAGCTCAGAAAAGGCGAGGAAATATACGAAACTTGGTTCTCCCAACCAATGGCTCCGAAGGGCATAAAAACCTATAACCCAGCATTTGATGTGACCGACGCTCAGTATATAACAGCCATCATAACAGAGAAGGGGATAGCTTATCCACCTTATGAGAAGTCCTTAAAGGATATGTTCGAAGGCAATCAATTTTGAATGGACAATTTTTTTAAATAAGCAAGAATAAAGGGGATTCAATAGAACTCCCCTTTATTTTGAGTAGTTTAGTAGGGTCAAACCCTATTTACATGCCTCTCCAACCTTGACGCCGAGATCCATGCAGGCTTTGATGACTTCTTCGTTTGGATTCCATAATGACTTGACAGTCTCGTCTAATACATCAAAGCCACATTTTTCCAGCTCTTCTTTTATCAACTTGGGAGATTCGCCACTCCAGCCATATGTGCCAAATGCAGCTGCCTTCTTGTTCTTGAACTGCAGACCTTTGATGACTTCCAGAATGCCTGCCATGCCAGATAGTATGCCTTTGTTGATTGTAGGGGAACCTGCAAGTATATATTTTGACTTGAAAATCTCAGATATGACATCATTCATATCAGAACGACCAACATTATATTGCTTAATCACCACGTCATCATTGACCGATTTTATACCCTTGGTGATAGCTTGGGCCATTTTACCTGTGCCATCCCACATGGTGTCGTAAATGATAGTCACTTGATTTTCCTGATAATTGTCAGCCCATTTCAAGTATTGTTCCACAATCTGAGCAGGGTTATCCCGCCATATAACACCGTGGGAAGGACAAATCATTTTTAGAGAGAGGTTGAAACCTAAAATTTCATTTATTTTTCTGGTGACTTGTCCGCTGAATGGCGTCAGTATATTGGCATAATACTTTAAAGCCTCCTGGTATAGCTCTGATTGATCAACCTTGTCATTGTACATACTTTCACTGGCGTAATGCTGTCCAAAACCATCATTGCTGAAAAGGATGGCATCCTTCGAATAATAGGTGAACATGGTATCAGGCCAATGGAGCATAGGTGCTTCGATAAAGGTTAGGGTCCCTTCTCCTAGATTCAAGGTGTCGCCTGTCTTTACGACGTTCAGGTTCCAATCTGTGTGGTAGTGGCCTTTCAATGACTCAACGCCCTTTTTTGAACAGTAAATAGGGGTGTCTGGGATCTCTAACATCAGATCCAGCAGAGCGCCACTATGATCTACCTCTCCATGATTTATTATAATGTAGTCAATAGTCTTTAAGTCAACCACCTTTTTCAAATCAGAAACAAACTCCTTGGAAAATGGAAGCCAAACTGTATCGATCAAAGCTGTCTTCTTATCTCTGATCAAATAAGAGTTATAAGAAGAACCTCGATTCGCAGTGTACTCTTCACCATGGAATTTTCTCAACTCCCAATCTATCTTCCCAACCCAGGTCACATTTTCGGTTATTCTAAACATATGAACGGTCTCCTTTACTTAGTATTTTTGCGTCTTGAATATCATTATTATACATCATTGTTCCTGTATTCTCAATCATAGATAGACATTGACGATATATTGTTTATATTATAGAATGCTTAAAGGATGAATGAAAACAAGTAAAATATGCAAATTAAATATTGACAAAACATATGGGGTGCATTATTTGAAAACAACAATCGCAAGCATTATCATTGCAGGACTTATCATCATTCTCCAACCTCTTGATATGTCTATTGATCAAAGCATCATTTTGGCAGCATTATTGGTGACCATTGTTCTTTGGACAACCAATGTAATCAGTAAGAGCTATGCATCTGTATTTTTACTGGTTGCGTTTATGGTGTTCGGTAAAACGCCCATTAGACAAATATTTTCTTTCCCGCTTTCAGAAAACTTTGTCATGATTGTTNNTCTCAAGGAATCGCCAAGAGCAAGCTGGCTGATAAGTTGATTCAGCCCGTTCTATTCAAATATGCCAATACCCTTTTGAAGTTTTTCATTAGTCTTTTTGCAATCCAATTTTTGATGATTTTCATCATTCCCCAGCCATTTTCAAGGGTTATCATTATAGCGATGATTTTTTTGGCTTATTTTGAAAGAATTAATCTAAGACATGAAACAAAGGAGATTATGCTTTTTTGGATTTATGTATCGTCTGCTCTGATCAATATGATCATCATCAGGGGGGATATCATATTAAATAATGCACTGATCACGATAGCCAACCACACCATCAATGAATCAGTATGGATAAAATATATGTCAATACCTTCAATCATGATGTATATTATCGCCGCCATGGGATTTGCCTATACCTTTAAGAATCATATTTGGGAGTTTGAAGTAAATCGCTTTGAGAACTCAACTAAAGACATTAAGTTGAACTCTCAGGAAAACAAGCAGTTGCTGGTAATTTCATTAACGGTTTTGTTTTGGGCAGCAGAAAGCATTCATGGCATTAACGGAACAATAGTGGTGATCATTGGTTCCATGGCTATGTTTGTTATTGGGTTGTTGAAGATAGAGGATCTGAAATCCATCAATATTCATTTGCTAGTTTTTTTGACAGCGGCTTTTTCTATTGGTGGCGTATTGAAAGGCAGCGGTGTTTCTGATATTATTTTCCTTAGATTTGTGCCCTTGTTTCCTGAAGTGTTTTCCACCGGCTATATTGCGATCATCATGATCACGGCAGCCTCTCTCCACATGATTCTAGGAAGCGCTGTGACCACAATGTCGGTGGTTGTTCCTGGCTTGCTTATCATAGCTTCGGGGCAAGCAGGAACAGAGATACTGATGTTTATAATGTATATAATGATCTGCTCTCATTTTGTATTGCCCTTTCATAACGTGATTTTAATGATTGGCAATGGCAACAAACACTTTAGGGCGGAGTTGATGCTTCGCTATGCGCCTGTCTTGACAGGAACCGTGGTCTTCGGTATCTTCATTGTTTATTTGAACTGGTGGCGGCTCATAGGCGTTTTATAAATCTGGAGAAATATGTTATACTGAAGAACAATAGACCAAGGAGAAATTCAATGACTAACCACCATGCTGAAATCTCATTAAGTGTAGAAAAATCAATAATCATATTGAAACAATTATGCAAAGAGCCCTTTGAATACAGATTGTCTGATCTAGTTCGGATGACCAATATCAATCGGACCACATTGTACCGTATACTCAATACCTTTGAGGAGCAAGGTCTGGTGATTAAGACTCAACAAAATAAAGTGTATAAGCTGGGACCGATGGCTTACCAGATGGGCTCGGTTTATCTAAGCAGTTTTGAGTTCACTGATAAGATTTATCCGGTCCTGAAAAAAATCGCCGCATTGTCAAGGGAATCCGTAGGCTTGGCTGTGAGAGAAGGGGATCGTATCATATCGCTATATGAGATTGAAATAGACCAACCGTTGAAAATGAATTACCGAGCCGGGATACTTTATCCGATGAATCGAGGCTGTTACGGTAAATGTTTGATGGCATACCATGACCAGAAGCATGTCCAGGAAATGCTCCAAGAACAAAAATTTGAAAAGTTAGCCAAAAACACATTGACTAAACCTGAAGATATTATAAAAGAATATGAAAGAATCAGACATAATGGGTATGTGATCAGTGATGAGGAGACTTATCCGTACGCTGTGGGAGTCGGCATACCGATTCCCAACTCAAATGGCGACGTTAAAACATGCGTTGCAATATCATTTATAAAGAAGGGAAAGCACATAAAAAAAATAAATGAATTGCTTGAACTCTTATTAGAACATAAAAGTGAAATAATTAAATATATGGTTTGATCTGTCGACAATCAAAAATAGCCATTTCGATGATGGCTATTTTTGTGTTGGGATATGACACTTTACAATTCGGTTTAAAACGTGATAAAATAAAATAAGTTCTAATAAAGAACATAATGTTCAAATATCGAACAATGGAGGTTGTGTGAGTCCAATGATACTAGATTATATCAACAAATGGATCAAAGAAGAAGAAATCATTGATTTGATGAGAGAATTGATCAAACGTCCAAGCTATCCCGGTGTAGAAAACCAAGAAACGGCTGTAGCAGAATTTATTCATGGTTTTTTTTCCAGAGAGGGAATTGAATCTGAACTCGTGCATGTGCAAGATGGCAGAAAAAATGTCACTGCAGTCATCAAGGGAAGAGGTCTAGGTCGAACCCTACTGTTAACAGGTCATACAGACACGGTACCACCTTATGATATGCCGGATGCCTTTGAATTGAAGCAAGAAGGCGACCGTTTAATCGGAAGAGGATCCAATGACATGAAGGGTCCTTTGGCATGTATGATAATGGCAATGGTGGCAATAAAAAGAGCTGACATCAAACTGAACGGTGATATCATATTCGCTGGGGTCATAGATGAAGAGGAAAAAAGTCTGGGAACCATCGACTTGATTGAAAAAGGCATCAGAGCTGATGGTGCAATCGTTGGGGAACCTACTAATCTAGACATCTGCATAGCTCATCGGGGTTTGGAATGGTTTGAGTTTGATTTTCAGGGCAAAGCCGTACACGGCGGAAAACAAAAAGAGGGCATTAATGCAATTGTCAAGGCATCAAATTTCATCCAATTGATGGAGAGCAAGATTGTGCCTCTATTGAACAATAGAAAACATGACATAACAGGTACATCTACAATGAACTACGGAACGATCAGCGGCGGAACACAACCCAGCACAGTAGCAGGAGACTGTACAATAAAGATTGACAGAAGATGGATACCGGGCGAAAAGTATGAAGATATCATAAGAGAATATGAAGATGCATTAACGGCGTTAAGGGAAAATGATCCGGAGTTCAAATGCAATATGAGGGTATTGGATGTCAGCGTCATGAAAGAAGGTTATGTACATGAAGCTATGGAGATTGACAGGGACCATCCACTGGTCCTGGCCTTGGAGGAATCATCAGAGGAAATAGGCGAAAGAAAACCGGAAACAACCTATTTTACGGCTTGGTCAGACGGTGGACTTCTATATCATTACGCTAAAATACCTACATTGGTTTGTGGACCTGGTGACCTGGAGACCGCCCACTCAAAAGATGAATATATCGACAGGAAACAACTGATGTTGGCAGTAAAAACCTATGCTTTAACAGCAATGAAATTTTGTGACGGACAAAGATATCATAAGGGTTGATGACCCTATAATGGTGAAAATCAAGCAAAGGAGGATGAACAGGAAAAAATATAAAAATTAGATTGGAGGATAAAAATGTCTAATAACAAAAAAACACAACCGAAACGCAAGATACCACATGTATATGTTATACTTCTGACCATCGTTGCAATTTGTGCTGTATTGACCTATATCATACCGGCGGGGCAATATGGGACAATGGAGGCTGCAAGCGGAAGAATAGTGGTGGATCCGAACTCCTTCGAGTGGATAGAGAACACACCTGTCGGATTGATGGATTATCTCAAATCAGTTCCTGACGGGTTGGTGGAAACCGCATCTATCATATTCTTCATATTCATTGTCGGAGGTTCTTTTGCAGTTGTCCATGCGACAGGAGCGGTAGAGGCTGCAATTGGGGCAATTGCCAGAAAAATGCAGGGAAAAGAAAGAGCAATCATTCCGGTAATCGTTTTTGCATTTTCCATTTTAGGGGCGACTTACGGCATGGCTGAGGAGACACTGCCGTTTATTCCGATAATGGTAACGCTGGCTATTGCATTGGGTTTTGATTCCTTAACAGGAATTGGAATGGTATTAGCAGGAGCAGGTGCAGGATTTGCAGGAGCATTCATGAATCCATTTACGGTAGGGGTTGCTCAAGGGATTGCTGAATTGCCTTTATTTTCAGGCATGGGATATAGAATTGTCGGTTATTTGATTATGACGACCCTTGTTGCGACTTTCTTGTTTAGATATGCTGGAAAAGTTAAACGAAATCCTGAATTAAGACTTATGTATGAATTTGATAAAAAAAGGGATGATGTTTTAGATCTGAGTGAACTTAAAGAGTTTACCGGCCAGAGAAAGGCTGTATTGATTATTGTAATGTTGGCAGTTGTCCTTTTGGTTTTTGGTGCAATCCAGTTTGGATGGTATATCCAGGAAATTGCAGCATTATTTTTGGGGATGGCCATTTTGGTGGCTTTTGTAGGTGGACTTGGCCCGAATCGTTTTGCTGAAGAGTTGATTGAAGGGATGTCCAACATTGCTGGTGGTGCATTGGTCGTTGGCTTTGCGAGAGCTATTTTAGTTGTATTGGAAGGGGGACATATTTTGGATACGATCCTTTTTGCATCATCCAATGTCCTCTCAACATTACCATCTTCAGTTTCAGCGGTTGGTATGTACGTGTTTCAGTGTTTTATGAACTTCATTGTTCCATCAGGCAGCGGGCAGGCTGCTGTAACGATGCCAATTCTGGCTCCATTATCCGATTTGGTAGGTGTGACAAGGCAAACAGCTGTATTGGCTTACCAGTTTGGTGATGGCATATCCAATATTTTTACACCGACTTCAGGTTATTTCATGGCAGGTCTTGCCTTGGCAAAAATCCCATGGGATAAGTGGGCAAAGTGGATATTGCCATTAATTCTTATGCAATATGCTTTCGGTGCTGTCTTTGTCTTCATTTCCCATCTGATAGGATACGGACCTTTTTAATAATGACAACAAAAAAAGTGAGGGAAGCAGTTAGTGCGCCCCTCGCTTTTTTCATGTAACTAGAGACATGTGATGATAAAATTGTTATAATGTATTTATTGTTTATATCTTAAGAACACTAAGCTGCCCAGCAGCTTAACGAAAAAAATATTTGATTACCGGAGGATATAATTATGGCACTCATGAATAAACAGTCGTATATTGAGAGTTTGAGGAAACTAGACATCAAAGTATATATGTTCGGCGAACTGGTGGAAAACCCAGTGGATCATCCCATCATCCGACCATCTATAAACTCCGTCGCTATGACTTATGAACTGGCCCACGACCCACTCTATGAAGATCTTATGACAGCGACATCAAATCTAACGGGAGAAAAAGTGAACAGATTCTGTCATATCCATCAAAGCACTGAGGACTTGGTAAAAAAAGTCAAAATGCAACGGCTGCTTGGGCAGAAGACAGCCGCTTGTTTCCAAAGATGTGTCGGAATGGACGCATTTAACGCCGTATATAGCACAACATATGATATCGACAAGGCACATGGGACTGAATATCACAAAAACTTTGTAGATTATATGAAACAGGTTCAAGAAAATGATTGGACAGTTGACGGTGCTATGACTGATCCAAAAGGAGATAGAAGTTTATCTCCGAGTCAGCAGGAAGATCCAGACATGTTTGTAAGGGTAGTGGAAAGAAGAGAAGATGGAATTGTAGTCAGAGGTGCAAAAGTTCATCAGACAGGCTCTATCAATTCCCATGAACACCTAATTATGCCTACAATCGCAATGGGTCCCCAAGACAAGGATTATGCCGTGTCTTTTGCTGTTCCTACAGGCTCTAAGGGCATATACATGATTTATGGCCGACAATCATGCGACACCAGGAAACTGGAAGGTGGCACTATAGACGTGGGAAATAGCGAATTTGGAGGCCAAGAGGCGCTTGTTGTTTTTGATGATGTGTTTGTTCCAAATAACAGAATTTTTCTAAACGGAGAAACTGAATTTGCAGGGGTGTTGGTTGAAAGATTTGCGGGCTATCATAGACAAAGCTATGGTGGCTGCAAGGTAGGTGTCGGAGATGTGCTGATTGGCGCTGCGGCATTAGCGTCAGACTACAATGGTGTATCAAATGTATCCCACATCAAGGACAAGTTGATTGAAATGATGCACTTGAATGAAACATTGTATTGCTGCGGTATCGCCTGCTCTGCAGAGGGATATCCTACCGACGCAGGCAATTATCAGATTGACCTGTTGCTGGCGAATGTCTGCAAGCAAAACGTGACAAGATACCCCTATGAAATCACAAGATTAGCAGAAGATATAGCTGGAGGGCTTATGGTGACAATGCCTTCTGAGAAAGATTTTATGCATCCTGAGTTGGGACCGGTCTGCGAAAAGTTTTTTAAGGGCAATGCCAATGTTCCGACGATTGACCGGGCAAAGATATTAAGGTT
>DMAP01000055.1:0-2443 GCA_003446975.1 Clostridiales bacterium
ATTAATAATGTGTGTATTGAAACTGATATTTATACTTTAGCTGGGAAAACCAGAGCACAAAGAATGGCACTAGAAACATTTTATTCTGACAATGTTGAAAATGTTTATAATGAAGTCTATCAAACATTGACAGATGAGAAAGTTACTTATATTACCGAGGATTTACATTATAAAATAATAATGACTATAATAACAATGATGTACCGTACATCCAAATGGATTGATAGACACAATGAACTCTTTGATTCTGTATTGGAAAAAATGTATGCCTTATGTAAACAGACTGGACAAGATTCTTTCATGTTTGAAAATATAAATTATTCAATCAATGGAAAGACCTTAAAGGAAATACAAACTGAATTTAGGAATAAGGGAAAGGAACCTCAAGTTCTTACACAGCTAGAAATTGCATTTAAACTCATTGATATAAGAAAATATGATGGAATTTTTGTCTCAAAATTAGATCCAGGATACCAATTAATTACAAGTGACAATCCAGTTATACTATCAAATATTTCACAAGACCATATTATGCCTTTTGATCCAGAGAACATGATAAATATGCCTTTGGATTCAAGGCATATTTTGACAATTATGCCTCATTCACAATCAACGCGGCTTCACCGTATAGTTAGATTAACAGAGGGAAACATTCTTTCTCAAGGGAAAATGATGGTGAATAACACTTGCCAGCTCACAGCATCAAATAAGTATATTCTTGGGTCAAAAAGTGCATTATCACATTTTATAGACAACTTAGACAATTATAGAAAGCCAATAAGTGATGAACAGAAGAAAAAGCTGCAAGAATACGAGGACTTAATGAAAAATCTAATGCAGAAATAAGTTCCCTTATCCATCTAGCCGTTCAATACAATTGCATTCATTTTTAATCAGGACATAGGTTTGATCTCCAGAGATTCCAAATCCTTATCTGCGATATACATAGAAGGGTTGATTTCAACAGCCAGGTTTATCGCAGATATCGCATCCTTCTCAGTCTTGTAGTTGAGGTTTTCTGACCAGGTTGTCCAGCCGGCACCATAAAAAGACATTATAATGAAGAACCGTCCATTCCCGGAAACAGTTGGCCGGATCCTGAGGATTATTTTACCGGCCAGATACAACAACATTCGTTTTTCAGTGAGTTTCATTTCTTCACGGGATTAATCCTGGACTATTTTTTCATCAAGCAGCAGCTCTGCAAGCCTTCTGTCCCGGGCAGCTTTGGTTTCGAACTTTTCGAGGGTTCTCCATTCATATCTGCCAAGTTCTTTAATCTTGATTATTGGGCTTGGCTGATCTTGCGTGCGGAGGATCCTGAAGCCTGCAGCCATAATTTTCATTTGTGATCTTGTGTCCATTGTATTACTATTTATTTGATTTGACATACACCCGGCCATCTTCAATCCAAGGCCGGAATTTTTCAATTACATTGTGTTTTGAAACATGGTACTCAAAGTGATTTGAGTAGTATGAATGGACCAGAAAGTCAATTCCATAAACTTCAGCTCCGAGTCCATTTTGAAAATCCCTGGCCGTGGCCACCCGCATACCGGGAGGCAGGGTTCTATATATCCAGAGGCCAAATTCACCCATGTAAGCGTTACTCATAGCCTGATGACGTTATATCCAAGTTGACTTGCAAGAAGAAACTGTACCTGAGCATCGCGACTCTTATTCCAGTCTGGATAAAGAGCTATTGAGCTGCAGTTTTTAATGAGTGCCTGAAGGCATATTCTCATTGCCGGCTGCCAACCGGTTTTCTCCGGGATAATGGTTAGCGGATTCAGAACTTTATGGCCATGGCGTTTCAGAAGGTTCTCGGCATCGAGGTTACGCCTGAGCAATACATCCATGTGGCCAGAAATGTCACCGGCAATAAATACACTGTTTTCACCTGCAGGCGGCACTGAAATGCGTTCAATAGTCAGAAGCTCCAGGAGCTCAATAAGAGGATCTACATCCTCAGTAATTGATTCGGCCGGCAGAATACCCAACTGAATCTGTTTCAGTTTTACAATTAAATTGTCTGCGTTCATTAGTCTATTGTTAGTTGAAGTGAATAATTGTGTTTTTTGGCAAGGCGGTTAATTCTTTCTTTCAGGATTCCATCCAAGGCATTCTGCTTTGATGCCGGGATGTATATTGTTTTGTCTGGACCAGAGACCCGGACACCGGCATTTGATATGAGAAAGTGCAGGTTGTAGCGCTGTTTAATTTTATCAGTGCTGTATTCCTGGAATGCAGCTATGCAACGGTTAACCTTATTTTGAAATTCAGCATCAGTCTCAATCAGCCCCATTACAGTGGAATGAGCGTTAATGCTGGTAGCATGGGATTTCTTTTTGAAGTGCCTGGATATAACAGGATGCGAAAGCTTCAGCAATTCTTTCTGCAGATACATTGCAGTAAGACGGGCGTCTGTGATCGCTCGTTTAGT
>DMAP01000055.1:2456-5759 GCA_003446975.1 Clostridiales bacterium
TCCAGCTGGCGCTGCTCCCGCTTAGAATGGTGGTTCGTTACTTTTTTGCTCATCTTCAATAGTTATTTTACCTGGTTTGGTTGAGACATAGAAGCATTCCATTGACTTTCCTTCAACAGACTTGATTATTCTCCGCTGACTATCAGTGCTATTCCCTGTGCATAACTGGATGGGGTTCAATTCAAATCCATAATAGTCACACCATGCCTGGATATGGGATTTGAATTTGGCAGACCGATAGTCGCTTTGTTGTTTTTTCGACAGTCTGGTTCTAAAATTTTCGAAAGCATACTCACGGATTACGTAAGTATTGAAATATCCATTCTCCATTGGGGAGAATGCTGGCTTATCCTGGAGTGGACAATTGATGAAATAATCATTAGCCCAAGTAAAGAAGTCTTCATCACGGCCAAGCCCCTGAGCCATGGTTCTGCGAAGCTGGCGCTTCTCGAGATTCATCAGTGGTGGCTGAATCTTATAAAAACGCATTGTTAACTGAATGCAGTAAGCAATGAGATTGTAGAACTTAATCCATTCCTCATCGGTAAAATCATCATAAAGCCGGCGCCCGAATTTTGTCAATGGCGTGCGGGTTTCTTTATAATCATTGAACTTAGTGGCTTCATGGTAATAATCAGAAACTCCACAATTCAAAAGCCTGGCCACGGTACTTGAGTCATAATTCTGAAGCTCGAAATTTGAGCTGATCAGCATTTTTCCGCTGTCTTCATACTCAAGTGTTAAAGGGGAGTAATTCTTAGGGTTTACTTCACGTTTCCCGGTAACCTGTGTATAGAAAAATGCGAAGTCAGCATATTCATGCATATCATCCACCTCAATGAGATCATGAAACTCTGTCATTCCATCATAGAAAAACTGGTATTGATTTCTGTCATCCAGTGTACGACCGCCCTTATAAAATGAAGCCCGGACATAGGTGATAGCCATTGACAGCAAACTCTTTCCTGATCTTCCGGAAGATTGACCGATTTCAGAAATTCGCATATCCTGAAGGAAAGTTAACCAGGGCTTTCCGGGATCTTTATATTGAGCGCAATGGTAACCAAGTACAAAAAGAAAATTTGCAAGTGTCAGGTCTTCTTCTTTTCGCTCATCAGGAGTGAGCTGTTGGCGGAGCTCGAGATCCTTTCTCCAGTGCAGGCGTGAAAGATCGCGAAGGAAGCGGACGAAAATAAAATCTTCATCATGAATTTTTACTTGGTATTTATCCAAATCTGAAAGCTGCGCCAGCTGCAGATTAAATATCTCACGTTCCTCATCAGTCCTGGCTGCCGATAATTTTGAAAGCAGATCCTGAAATAATGGTGTTGGATCAACTGTGATGGCCGGCTTATCAATGATTCTTACATCACGGTCTATAATGTGTCTAATTGGCTCTTTCTTCACTTCAAGGCTTCCAAGGATATAGTTTGGCAAATCCTCATGCTTAACCTTCTCAATTTTATCCTTTGATATTTTTATGGAACCATTCCGGAAATTTATGTATTCAGTGTCCCGGCTATGGTTCTTGAAATTGATCTTTATATCATCAATTGTTTCCAGGTTCCCTTCAGTAATCTGATTGCTGGTATTGATCTTGTTAAGCAAATCAATGCCATCCATTAAATTCTTACTCTTAATCCATTCTTTCGTAAACCGTTTAATAATTCGCTTTATTGAGTCCGGGGCAATAAGGTCAACAACTTTACCCTTTATCCAGACGTAGCAATAATTTGCACCCTTGTGATATATTGACTCCATCTGGTAAAAACCTTGAGCCCGGAGGAAGAAATAGTAGAATTCCATGTTAATGGCATAGCTGACTTTACCGGTTTTCTCATCAGTGGTTTTCTGCCAGAATTTGATTCTCCTGGCATTCCTCTTCAGCACTAAAAAATTGTAATAAGTCTGATCTTGATATTCACCACTCAGGTTAATAAAATCTTTAAGATCCTTGCAAGGGTTGTTCCGCCAATCTTTCTTAAACTTTAGCCACTCTGGAAGCTCAATTGTATAAATGTTAATATGTTTAAGGGCGTTCTTGAGCGCTTGACCCTGCCCGGTGCGATCGAGGTCCATGATCTGGTAGTGATTCTCACACAGATCGTCAACTTTCTTGAATTGCTCATAATTAAACTCAGCAGATTCGCTATTTAGCCAGTAAACATGAAAGCCAATTGAATGAAGGTTCATGGCATCTGATTCACCGGAGCAACGAAATAGATCGCGGACTTTTGCTGATGGCTTATCCTGTGGGGGTATCAGGTCCGCTTCTTCTTCATCTAAGAATTCATTATCGCCATCGAGGATCTGCTCGAGCCCATAAATATATTCTTTCGGCTTCTGGCCAATGTATAGGAACCGGTGATTTTTCTCAAGCTCGTGCGGCCGGTAAAGCTTCTGAAAATCTTTATAGTCGAAAAGGTAAATTGGGTAATCCTTAGTTGACTTGAAAATGTGCACCACATCGCGGTTTAGCTTTTTTGAAGTG
Organism: Clostridiales bacterium; assembly: GCA_003446975.1. Lineage (GTDB taxonomy): Bacteria > Bacillota > Clostridia > Tissierellales > Dethiosulfatibacteraceae > 38-11. The sequence continues at coordinate 4,948 of DMAP01000055.1, forward strand.
CTGCAGTATTCGTATTTCTCAACAACCCGGCAATGAAAATAATCCAGGGTGTCTTCAGTAACATAGCGCCCGATCGCAGCCAGATCCTCTTTTGATGGCTTTTCTTTATAAGTGAAATTATAGGCACCTTTTTTATCTTCCGGAAGCATTTCCCGCATTTCGTACTCAGGAGCCCTTTTTACTTTTTGAAACACCTTGCCATCAACAGAGCGGCCAATAACCATCTGCTCTATAAAAAGAAGTGCATCATAAAAACTGATATTTTCCTTCCAGATTACAAAATCGATAGCCCGGAGTCCATTCACCTGATCTTGTTGTCCGAAATCAGTTATTCGCCAAAAGCCATCATACCATGTAACTCTGGCAGAGGCAGATTTCTCGTCATCCCTGATTTTGAAAAATTCTTTAGGGTCTGTGAGATTAACATTCGGGAAGTAGTGTTTAAATACGTCCAGGCCACCATCAGTAGCATCATAAATTTTGTCCTGGTCAATATAACGCATGCGGAAAATTGTAGAAGATTAGTAAGTAATTTTAAATTTACCCCCGGAATACATTGGATCTTGTCTAAGTGCATTCCTGCGATAATTCAATAAAGCAAAAGGCCCGGACAGGATATGGAAGGTTTTCCCATCTTTATCAATCCACTTCAGAATGCCTACCTTAGGCCTTTGGCTTTTAAACTTGTAATCTGATCTCCTCATCAAGTAATTTTGTGAGTTTACGTAGTGATCTCTTGTCATCTTTTGTCAAATCAGTATCAGGTTTTTTTGAGATTTGATTTTCAAGAGCAACCATTACTGCAGAGATTA
>DMAP01000048.1 GCA_003446975.1 Clostridiales bacterium
GCTGTTCCTCCAAAGTTGATGTTCAGATTTGTAAACGAGAATATGATCGTTGGAATGGATGCAATGAAAGCTAAGGCTACTGCTCCTACCAGTGTTATTCTTGTTAACACCTTGTTTAAATACTCTGCTGTTGGTCTGCCCGGTCTGATACCAGGAATGAATCCACCGTACTGCTTGAGGTTGTTCGCATATTCAAACGGGTTGAATTGAACCGCTGTGTAGAAGTATGTGAAGAATATGATCAGCACAACATTCAACACGGAGTAAATCCACACGCCTGGATTGCCACCTGGTGACAACCATTTTTCTACCCAGTTGACGAAATTTCCTTCGAAAAAGAAAGCTAATGTCTGTGGGAATGCAAGCAATGAGGAAGCGAAGATTACAGGAATAACACCTGCCATCAAGACTTTAATCGGTATGTGTGTGCTTTGACCGCCATACATTTTTCTTCCGACAACTCTTTTTGCATACTGGACGTTTATCTTTCTTTCGCCCTGTTGAACTGCAATGATACCCACTATAATTGCCATTGCAAACAGTGCAAACAGCAAGATTTCAAGTATGTTGACGGTTCCAGCGATGAATAGTCCGAAGGTGGTTCCTATGCCAGCCGGTATTCTTGAAACAATGCCAGCAAAGATAATGATTGAAATTCCGTTTCCAATTCCCTTTTCAGTTATCTCTTCACCCAACCACATCAGAAATGCGGTACCGGCTGTCAGAGTCAATACAACTGTTACAATCGACAGTGCATCTGAAGAAATCAATGCAGAGTTGAAAAATCCCACTGTATAGGCTATGGCTTGAACCAATGCCAACACAACTGTCAGATATCTGGTGTATTGGGCTATCTTTTCTTTTCCGTCTTCTCTCTTTGCTATTTCTTCCAACTTAGGGATAGCAATGGTCAATAACTGAAAGATAATGGATGCGGTAATGTACGGATATATACTAAGCGCAAAAATGGTGAAACTTTGAAATGCGCCCCCCGACATAAGGTCGAAGAAGTCCAGTATTCCCGCGTTACCTTGAAACATTTGGTCAATTACTGTTCTATCAATTCCAGGAACCGGTATTTGAGCGCCTAACCTATAAACCACTATCATTGCAAAGGTAAACAGTATCTTTTTTCTTAAGTCTGGTATTTTCCAAGCGTTTCTTAAGGTTTCAATCAATTAGATCACCTCTACCTTTCCACCAGCTGCCTCGATTTTTTCGATTGCGCTTTTGCTGAATTTGTGGGCTTTCACTGTCAGTTTCTTTTCAAGCTCTCCTCTACCCAATACTTTAAGGCCGTCATATTGTTTTTTGACAATTCCTAGCTCTTTAAGCATTTCTGGGTTGACTTCAGTTCCTTCTTCAAATCTGTTTAGAGTCTCTATATTTATTTCCGAGTATCTTGTTGCAAATATATTTGTAAATCCTCTTTTAGGTATTCTTCTGTACAGAGGCATCTGACCACCTTCAAATCCTGGTCTAGTTCCTCCGCCAGATCTTGAATTCTGTCCATCTTGGCCTCTTCCGGCAGTTTTACCTTGTCCTGTTGCAGTTCCTCTTCCGAGTCTTTTCCTGTTCTTAGTCGTGCCTGGATTTGGCTTTAGTTCATGCAGTTTCATTTTGCACCTCCTTTGGTTCTTATTCTTGTACTTCGACCATATGACTAACGACGTTAATCATCCCTCTGATCTGAGGTGTATCTTCTTTTTCAACTACCTGACCAATCTTTCTCAAGCCCAATGCTTCGATTGTTCTTCTCTGATTTGGTGTTTTTCCAATTTTACTTCTTACTAGTTTTACTTTTATTGCTGCCAAGGTTCTTCCTCCTTTAATTATAGGATTTCCTCTAAGGTCTTTCCTCTAAGCTTAGCTACTGCTGCAGGTTGCTTAAGACTTCTTAAAGCTGACATAGTAGCGTTTACCATGTTTTTAGGGTTGTTTGAACCTAATGATTTAGTTCTTATATCTCTGACGCCTGCAAGTTCCAGTACAGCACGAACCGGACCGCCTGCGATAACACCTGTTCCTGGCGCTGCCGGTTTTATCAAAACCTTTCCAGCTCCAAAATCACCTATTATCTCATGAGGTATGGTTGTCCCTTCCAAGGGAACTAGGATCATAGACTTTTTCGCTGATTGGATGGCTTTTTTGATTGCTTCAGGTATCTCGATCGCTTTACCGATACCCACGCCTACGTGTCCATTTTCATCGCCAACTACAACAAGCACACTAAATCTAAAGTTTCGACCACCTTTTACAACTTTTGTTACTCTGCTGATATTTACAACTTTTTCTTTTAAGTCAAATTGACTAGCATCTATTCGGCTACGTTCCATTAAATTTAATTACCTCCTTTACTAAAACTTTAGTCCGCTTTCTCTTGCACCATCTGCTAAAGATTTAACTCTGCCATGATAAAGATATCCGCCTCTATCAAATACTACTGCTTCAATACCTTTGTCTATTGATTTCTTAGCTATTTCCTGTCCAACAATTTTTGCGGCTTCTGTTTTATTAAGACCATTCACTTTCTCTTTAATGTCTTTGTCAAGCGTGGATGCCGCGGCAATCGTTAAGCCTTTTGTGTCATCGATAACTTGAACAAATATATTGGATGAGCTTCTGAAAACATTCAATCTTGGCCTCTCAGGAGTTCCTTGGATTTTATTTCTCATTTTGTAATGTCTTTTTTGACGATTCTTATTTCTATCTATTTTTTTAATCATCCGGACTCACTCCTTTCTACTTATTTTCCTGTCTTACCAGCTTTTCGTCTAACAACTTCATAATCGTACTTGATTCCTTTGCCTTTATAAGGTTCAGGTTTTCTCCAGTCTCTGATGACAGCTGCGTAATTTCCCACGCGTTGCTTGTTGATTCCTGAGACAAGAATTTTATTGTTTCCCTCTATGGTTGTTTCTATTCCATCCGGATCATCCATTTCTACCGGATGTGAGAAACCCAAGTTCAGTATTAATTTCTTGCCTTCTTTCTTGGCTCTGTATCCTACACCGACTATTTCAAGTTTTTTAGTATAACCATCAGTTACTCCTACGATCATATTGTTAACAAGAGTTCTGGTCAGTCCGTGTAAAGACTTGTGTTTTTTATTCTCTGTTGGTCTTTTAACTTCTATCGTGTTGTCATTGATTTCAATCTGCATATCTTTTGGAAGCTGCTCAGCTAAGGAACCTTTTGGACCTTTCACTTCAGCATAATTGTTTTCATCAATTATCACTTCCACACCTGCAGGAATAGTTATAGGCTTTAATCCTATTCTCGACATATTAGCACCTCCTCTTGTTAATTACCATACGTAGCAAATTACTTCTCCACCTACTCCTTGTTGCTTAGCAGTTTTACCTGTCTGTATTCCCTTTGAAGTAGATAGTATTGCTATACCCAATCCTCCGAGTACTCTTGGGACCTCGTCCCTCTTTACATATACTCTTAGTCCTGGTTTTGAAATTCTTTTGATTCCTGTTATTACTCTGCTTTTATCTTCTGAATATTTTAACTGTACCCTCATGATGCCTTGCTTGCCATCTTCAATGACGTCAAATCCTTTAATATACCCTTCCGCCAACAATATGCCCGCTATTTCTTTTTTTATGTTTGATGCCGGTATATCAACAGATTCATGCTTCGCATGGTTACCATTTCTGATTCTAGTTAACATATCAGCAATTGGATCAGTCATTACCATCTATGTAACCTCCTTCCATCAATACTTTTAATTACCAACTTGCTTTTCTTACGCC
>DMAP01000426.1 GCA_003446975.1 Clostridiales bacterium
ATCATTGCCCAAAAGAGTTGTTCAAGGTATTCGGTGAGCAAGGTCTTCTGGGCATTTTTGTTTCTCCGGAGTTTGGAGGAGCAGGACTTGGGTTGACAGAAAGAGCTATAATGCTGGAAGAAGTTGCTAGACATAGCTCAGGATTTGCTATTGCTTTAATGACACATGATCTGGCAGCAGCCGCTATTTACAATTTCGGAACAGAAGCACAAAAGAAACAATGGCTTCCTAAGCTTTGTTCAGGGGAGCTGATAGGTGGATTGTCCGTCACTGAACCAACAGGCGGATCAGACTTAGGCAACCAAGCAACAACAATCGAAAAGAATGAGGCTGGTTATCTAATGAATGGCCGTAAAGTATTTATCACAAACTCACATATAGCCGATTTGAATATCTGGACAGGAACAAGCGGTGTCAATGAAAAGGGTAGAAAAATGCTCAGCGCTCTCATTATACCACCTGGAACACCAGGCTTGTCAGCCGGAAGAAAAGAGAACAAATTAGGTCTTAGAGGTTCTGTAACAGGTGATACGATAGCAAAAGATGTTCAATGTGGACCTGATGACCTATTAGGAAAAGAAGGCGCTGGCGCTGCAATTGCTTTACACACGATAGGACATTTTGGAAGATCAGGAATATCAGCATTCTCCGTCGGAATACTTAGAGGAAGCGTGGAAGAAGCTGTCAAATTCAGCAAAGAAAGAATTATATACGGAAAGCCGTTGGCAAAACTTGCAGAGATGCAAGCGCTCATCGCTGAAAACCAAATAGAATACGAGGCTGCTGCAGCCATGCTATATAATGCGACAGCGATTTATGATAGAGGCGAAGATGCGACACCAAGAATAGCGGCAGTCAAATATTTCTCAACTGAAGCGGCTATTAGAGCCACAAGACGAACGATGGATTTGATGGGTGGATATGGTGTTATGAATGAGTATCCAATAGGCAGATTCCTGAGAGATGCTTTGGCTAATGTGCCATCAGGCGGAACCTCACAAATCATGAGAATTATTGTTGCTGGAAATGTTTTAAAGTAAAACCAAAGGAGTGTTGATATGTCATTGAATATTGCGGTTTGCGTCAAGCCTGTCCCGGACTCTGAATATTATGATAAGATCACAATTGATCCAAAAACCAAGAGGGTCAACAGAGAAGGCATACCCACAATTATAAACACAATGGACAAACACGCCATTGAAGCGGCATTACAGCTGAAAGAGAAGCACGGTGGCAAAGTAACGGTGTTTACCATGGCACCCGACAGCGCTGTTGAAAATCTGAGGCGTGTGTTGGCTATGGGTGTAGACGAGGCATTCTTGTGCAGCGATAGAGCTTTGGGTGGCGCTGATACATGGGCGACCTCATACACTTTGTACAAAGCCATGGAAAAAACAGGACCCTATGATCTGGTATTGCTGGGAAACGAGACAGAAGACGGTGGAACAGCACAGGTGCCAAGTCAGTTGGGTGAGTGGATGTCATTGCCCCATTTGGCGAATGTGATGAGCATTAATTATGAAAACGGAGTGGTCGTTGTCGAGAGAAAGACCGATAACGGTAGAATCCGATATAAGATAGTCCTGCCGGCAGTGCTGGCAGTGATAAGAGAGATAAACGAACCAAGAATCCCTAACGTCATGGGCGTTCTGAAAGCTAAGAGTAAACCGCTGACTATTTTCAGGGTGGAAGATCTTGATGTCAATCCTGATTTCATAGGTCTAGTGGGTTCGCCGACTCAGCCTGGAGATATCTTTGCACCTGACATGAGCAGAAAGAGCGAAGAAATCGCAGGAGAACCTGAAGAAATCGCAGACAGGATTATTGCGGAAATCAAAAAGTCTGGCGTGGCTTTAGGTTGATGGGGGTGAATGAGATGGATATAAAACAATACAAAGGTATACATGTTTATTGCGAGATCAACAAAGGTAAAATAATCGACAACTCACTTGAACTATTAGGTGAGGCGACCGTATTGAAATCCAAGATTGCCCATCAACCGGAAGTGACTGCAGTTATAATTGGATTTGAATTGGATGACTATGTGCAAATTGTATCAGAACATGGAGCGGACCATGTTGTGTTGGTGGATGACGAAAGGTATAAAGAGTACAGACCAGATTACTTTGCAGAGGCTTTGGCGGAAGTGTCCAATAAATACAAGCCAGAAATCCTGCTGGTAGGAGCCACAACAAAAGGGGAGGAAATTGGTCCCACAACTGCAATGATGGTAAATACAGGTATGGCAGCCCACTGTGTGGAACTCAATATCAAGGAAAATGGTGAATTTGTTCAGGTTGTACCTGCATTTGGTGGAAAGGTATTGGGCGACATCCTTTGTCCCAACCACAGACCTCAAATGGCCAGCGTCAAGTCTGGACTAGTCAGCAAACAGTTTTTCCCGGGCAAAGTAGCTAAAGTTGAACGATTCAATCCCGATGTGAAAGGCTATGGCGACAAGATTGAGATTCTAGAGGTTATTGATGACAATAAAGTCAAAGTGTCATTACAGAGTGCTGATCTAATTGTGACCGGAGGGTTTGGGATAGGCAACCAGGAAGGTTGGGACAAGCTTGAGAAGCTTGCTGGCTTGCTGAACGGTGTTACGGGTTGCACAAGACCAGCCCTTGATGAAGGGTGGACTGACAAGGATGAGACCATGATAGGGACAAGTGGTGTGGCCATCAAACCGAAGTTCTATATTGGATTCGGCATTTCCGGAGCGGCTCATCATACATGCGGAATCAAGGGGGCAGGCACAATAATAAGCGTCAATAGAGATGCCCACGCACCAATTTTCGACGTTTCTGATTACAAAGTCATCGGAGATTGGGAAAAAATCGTTGATGCTTTAATCGCAAAGTTATCAAAATAATAAATTCAAGGAGAGGTTTGCCTCTCCTTTTTTTTGTTCAGATTTCAATGCTTTACAGGACCTTAACTATACAAGGACCTGAAAATATTGTATAATAAAGAAAAAGTATTGAGGGTGTAATGAACAAAATAATGAATCAGGAACTGGAAAAATATCAGTACAAGGTACTATACGATAGCTTCAAGTATTTTGGCGCTCACTTTAAGGAGGATCAGAACATAAAAGGAATAGAATTTACTCTTTGGGCCCCTAATGCCTCTGAGGTTTCTTTAGTGGGCTCTTTTAATTACTGGAATGACCGGGCAGATCCAATGAAAAAAAATGAAGAAACTGGTGTTTGGAAGTGCTTTTTCCCGGGGATCGGTGAAGGTGAAGTCTATAAATACAAGATCTTTATGAAAAATGGGAATTTTGTCTACAAGGCTGATCCTTATGCCTTTTACTCTCAGGTTAGACCGGAAACTTCATCTATAACTGTTGATTTGCATAAGTACTCATGGCAGGATCACAAATGGCTGGAAAAGAGAAAAAAAAGGAATCTGTTTAAGGAACCAATCAATATATATGAAGTGCATCTGGGGTCTTGGAAAACAAAATCTGATGGAACATTTTTGAATTATAGAGAGTTGGCTGATGAGTTGGTACCCTATATGAAGGAAATGAACTATAATTTTTTGGAAATCATGCCGGTTATGGAACACCCCTATGATGGTTCTTGGGGTTACCAAACCACAGGATATTACTCTGTTACCAGCAGATATGGAAAGCCGGAAGATTTGATGTATCTTATAGATCGCTGCCACCTGAACAACATAGGCGTTATTTTAGATTGGGTGCCAGGGCATTTTTGCAGAGATGAACATGGATTGCTTAACTTTGACGGCGAGGAGCTTTATGGCGGTATTGATCATCCTAATTGGGGAACTAAAAAATTTGATTTTGGGAAAAGATCTGTCAAAAACTTTCTGATTTCAAATGCGATTTTTTATTTTGAGCGTTATCATATCGATGGATTGAGGGTAGATGGTGTCACCTCTATATTACAATTGAATTTTGGGATTGACGGCACGCCATTCAGGAATCAATTTGGGGGAACAGACGACCTGAATGGAATTGATTTTCTGAAGGAACTCAATACCGTCATATTTGACAGATATCCTTTCGCTATGATGGCAGCGGAAGAATCAACGGCGTGGCCCCTTGTGACCTATCCAGTGGACAAAGGCGGATTGGGATTTAATTTCAAGTGGAACATGGGATGGATGAATGATACCTTATCATATATCAGTAAAAATACCTTTGAAAGACGGTACTTTCATGATAAAATCACATTCTCCATTCACTATGCATTCAGCGAGAATTTTATTCTGCCATTCTCTCACGATGAGGTTGTACATGGCAAAAAAACACTTATTGACAAAGCCTCAGGAACCTATGAGGAGAAATTCCAAAATCTAAAACTGATGGCTCTCTATCAGATGACACACCCTGGCAAGAAGTTAAGTTTTATGGGAAATGAGATAGCGCAGTTTGTGGAGTGGCGGTATTATGAATCCATAGAGTGATCTCTACTGGCTTATCCCATGCATGAAGCCCATCACAGATATATCAAGTATCTCAACCATCTATATATGAAAGAAAAATCTCTCTGGAAGAAAGACAACACCTGGGATGGGTTCCAATGGATAGATGTAGACAACAGTGAACAAAGTGTCTATTCCTATGTTAGAAAAAATGGGAAAGACATTTGTATTATTGTTCTGAATTTCACCAATCTACATTACGATCATTACAGGATTGGCGTTCCAGATACGGGAGATTATGAGATTGTATTCAATTCCGACAGTAAAGATTTTCACGGAACAGGCCAAATTGAGATAGACGAATATAGAACAGATACAGTTAGCCTACATGGAATGAAACACTCCTTGGCAATAAAACTTCCGGGACTGACTGGTCTAATCATCAAGAAAAAGAAATCAACTAAAAAAAGGAGATAATATGTTTGCTGATAAAAATGCTTTTAAGGAGCAGTATCTGGAAAGATTCAAAGAAATCACAGGTGAATACTACAATGAGGGTACTGTAGAGGATCAATATAAGGTGCTGGCATCACTTATAATGAGGAAAGTAGCAGTTCACATGGCAGACAGCCATTCACGACTTAATGGGAAATTGAACAAGAAGAGGGTTTATTACTTTTCTATGGAGTTTTTGATCGGTAAATTGCTGGATATGAACATGATCAATCTAGGTATCCATGATATTGTAAAAGAGGGATTGTCAGACCTGGGGATAGACATCAAAGACCTTGAGAATGTGGAAAAAGACGCCGGTCTTGGAAACGGTGGATTAGGTAGACTAGCAGCCTGCTTCATGGATTCCCTGGCCTACTTGAATATTCCGGCCATCGGAATGGGGCTACGATATAGATATGGCCTTTTCGAACAGAAAATCATAGATGGACATCAAGTCGAATTACCCGATAAATGGCTAATCAATGGTAACCAGTGGGAGATTAAGAAACCATCGAAATCAGAAATTATAAAATTCTACGGTAATGTCAAATCAGAAATGATTGATGGCAGACTCCAGTTCATTCATGAAAACTACGAAGCCATTACAGCAGTACCCTATGATATACCTGTACTGGATTATGATTCTAAAGATGTGAATTATCTGAGACTATGGAGTGCGGAAACAGTAGACGATTTTGACTTGGCATCCTTCAACAGAGGGAACTATCTTAATGCCATCAAGAACAAAGCGTCTGCGGAAGCCATCACACATGTTCTTTATCCTAATGATTCAAACTATGAGGGACGATTGCTTAGATTGAAACAACAGTATTTTTTCGTCTGTGCCGGATTGAAGAGCATTCTCAGACGATATAAAACCAACAATGACACCTTTGAGGACATGGCTGAAAAGATTCAGATACAGATCAACGACACCCATCCAGCACTGATTATCCCTGAGATGATGAGGATTCTGGTGGATGAGGAGAGTCTGGATTGGGATTTCGCTTGGAAACTTGTAACCAACATTTGTGCTTACACCAATCATACCATACTTCCTGAAGCTCTAGAAAAATGGCCGGTGGATATCGTAAGGAATCTTTTGCCTAGGACGTATATGATCATAGAGGAAATCAACAGAAGATTTATTGAGTTGGGCGATAAGGAAACTTTAAATATCAGAAGTCGAAATGCCATTATTAGGGACGGTCAGATACACATGGCAAATCTAGCCATAGTTGGGTCCAAGTCAGTCAATGGTGTTGCGGAGCTACACACCAATATTATTATCAACGAAACCTTCAAAGAACTCTATCAGTTATTCCCCTGGAAATTTAATGCCAAAACAAATGGTGTGTCCCACAGACGTTTTTTAGTGAAGTCAAATCCCGAACTGACCCAACTTCTCGATGAAAAAATTGGTGATCGTTGGAAATACGATGCGGAAAAGCTGAAAGGATTTCTTGATTTCTTGGATGACCAGACCACTATCGACAGACTGTATCACATCAAGAGAAAGAACAAGGAACGACTGGCAGACTACATCAAAAAGCATAATAATATAGAGGTTGACATAGATTCCATATTTGATGTTCATGTCAAGAGAATTCACGAGTATAAGAGACAGTTGATGAACGCCTTGCATATACTCTATCTATACAAGAAAATAAAAAATGAAGGAATGGTTATTTACCCACGCACATTCATTTTTTCCGGAAAAGCGGCTCCTGGCTACTATATGGCCAAGAAAGTGATTAGATTGGTCAGCCTTTTGTCTGATATCGTCAATAATGACCCGAAAGTGAGCCAATACATGAAGGTGGTTTTTCTGGAGAACTTCAATGTTTCCCTTGCTGAAATCATCTATCCTGCAGCGGATGTGTCGGAGCAAATCTCTACTGCCAGCAAAGAAGCCAGTGGAACAGGAAATATGAAATTCATGATGAATGGGGCGTTGACTTTAGGTACTCTTGACGGTGCAAATGTTGAAATAGCAGAGCGTGTAGGAGATGAAAATGTATTTATCTTTGGACTCAGATCAGAGGAAGTCATTAGCTATTACAATGAAGGGAATTACAATGCCTATGAGATCTACCAGTCAGATGAAGATCTAAAGAAAGTGGTCAATCATCTGGTTGATGGATTTTTCGCTGAAGACATCACCGAATTCAAGGATATCTATGATAGCCTTGTAGCGCATAACGACACCTATTTTGTTTTAAAAGATTTTTCTGATTATATAAAAGCACAAAAAAAGGTGGAAGAAACCTACAAAGACAGAAACAAATGGTTCAGAATGACACTGAAAAACATAGCTGAATCTGGGTATTTCTCAAGCGACAGAACAATATTGGATTATAACAGAGATATTTGGAAAATTAGGTAGTGTAAAGTAACGTATGAA
>DMAP01000381.1 GCA_003446975.1 Clostridiales bacterium
AAAAGAACTTCAGAGTTTAGCTTTGGACATCAGAATTATGTCAGAAGATGACTCGGAAATAGTAATCAAAGAATATGACGACTATGATGATGTCAGCGAAGAAATTAAAGAAGTCATCGGAAAAGCGGAATTTGATGGCAACACTAAAGGAATGAAGCTTGAAGAGATTGAATAATACTATTATGAAGGGAGAGGATCCCCTGCATGGATTACAATAATTTTGAATCGATGAGAATCAGTTTAGCTTCACCGGAGAAGATTCTGGAATGGTCATTTGGTGAGGTTAAAAAACCGGAAACGATCAATTACAGGACATTAAAACCTGAGAAAGATGGGTTGTTTTGTGAGAAAATATTTGGTCCGACAAAGGATTGGGAATGTCATTGCGGCAAGTACAAAAGAGTAAGATACAAAGGTGTCGTCTGTGACAGATGTGGCGTGGAAGTCACAAAAGCAAAAGTCAGACGAGAGAGATTAGGGCATATAGACTTGGCTGCGCCAGTTTCACATATCTGGTATTTCAAAGGAATACCCAGCCGAATGGGATTGATGCTGGACATGTCTCCAAGATCATTGGAAAAAGTCTTATATTTCGCCCAGTATATAGTAATAGATGGTGGAACCACTCCACTATCAGAGAAACAGTTGCTGTCTGAATTGGAGTACAGAGAGTATAAAGATGTTTATGGCAATCTATTCAAAGCGGCTATGGGCGCCGAGGCTATCAAGGAGCTTCTAAAAAAGGTCGATCTTGAAGCTGAAACGCTGGAACTAAGAAAAGCATTGAAAGAGAGCAGTGGACAAAAGAAAGTTCGAATCACCAGAAGGCTTGAAGTGGTTGAAGCCTTTAGAAAATCAGGCAATAAACCAGAATGGATGGTATTGAGTGTCATCCCTGTCATTCCCCCTGAGTTAAGACCGATGGTCCAGCTTGATGGTGGAAGATTTGCCACCTCTGATTTGAACGATCTTTATAGACGAGTAATAAACAGAAACAATAGATTAAAGAGATTGTTGGAACTCGGTGCTCCTGATATCATTGTAAGAAATGAGAAAAGGATGTTGCAGGAAGCAGTTGACGCGTTGATAGACAATGGAAGAAGAGGCAGACCTGTTACAGGACCGGGAAACAGACCATTAAAATCATTGTCAGACATGCTGAAAGGCAAACAGGGAAGATTTAGACAAAACCTTCTAGGAAAAAGGGTTGACTATTCAGGAAGATCTGTTATTGTTGTCGGGCCTGAACTGAAGTTCCACCAGTGTGGCATCCCTAAAAAAATGGCCTTGGAGTTGTTTAAGCCATTTGTCATGAAAATGCTGGTTGAAAACAATTACGCCCATAATATAAAGAGTGCGAAGAAGAAAGTTGAAAGAGTCGATCCAGCGGTTTGGGATGTTCTAGATGAAGTCATAAAGGGTCATACGGTAATGCTGAACCGAGCCCCAACACTGCATAGACTTGGGATACAGTCATTTGAACCTGTTCTGGTGGAAGGCAAAGCGATTAAGCTGCACCCGCTTGTTTGTACAGCATACAATGCCGACTTTGATGGTGACCAGATGGCTGTGCACGTACCGTTGTCCGTTGAAGCGCAAGCTGAATCCAGATTTCTGATGCTTTCAACCAATAATATCTTGGCACCTAAAGATGGCAAAGCGATTACGACGCCAACCCAGGATATGGTACTTGGCTGTTATTACATGACCATAGAAATCCCAGGCAGTAACGGAGAGGGCAAGATTTTTTCAAACTTCGACGAGATGGTGATGGCATATTACAACAAATTGGTTGATGTGCACTCAAAAGTAAAAGTCAGGGTGAAATTGCACAAGGACGATGCCGGAAGGATTGTAGAGAGCACAGTGGGAAGATTTTTGTTCAATGATTTCATACCCCAAGACTTAGGCTATGTGGATAGAAGAAAAGACAAGTATTCGCTGGAAGTCGACAAGCTGGTCAATAAGAAAGTTCTGGGAGAAATAGTCGACAGATGCTTCAGAAAGCATGGAAACTCAAAAACCGCTGAAGTATTGGACAAGATAAAAGAATATGGATTTCACTATTCAACCGTTGGTGCTATTACTGTATCTGTCGATGATATGAAGGTTCCAGATGAGAAACCTGAACTGATCAAAAAATCTGAAGACCAGGTACTTGATTATGAGAATAAATACAGAAGAGGTCTTCTCACAAACGAAGAACGATACGAGAATGTCATCAAAATATGGCACAAAACGACTGAAGATGTAACTGAAGCGCTGATGAATAATCTTGGAGAATTGAACAATCTGTACATCATGTCCCAATCAGGAGCTAGAGGGAGCCGTAACCAGATCAAACAATTGGCTGGTATGCGTGGTCTGATGGCAAATGCTGTAGGGCATACGGTTGAAATACCGGTTAAAGCAAACTTTAGAGAGGGCTTGACAGTACTGGAGTTCTTTATATCTTCAACTGGCGCCAGAAAAGGTCTGGCAGATACGGCACTTAGAACAGCGGACTCAGGTTATTTGACAAGAAGACTTGCGGATGTCAGCCAGGATGTTATTATAAGAGAGCATGATTGCCATACCGACATTGGATTGTTGGTTGAGGCTTTTAAGGACAAAAAAGAAGTCATAGAGAACCTATATGAAAGACTCGTTGGCAGATTCGCATTTGATGATGTCGTCAACCCTGCTACAGGGGAGTTGATTGTTGAAAAGGATACAATGATCACAGAAGAAGCGGCAGAAGAGATTGTTGCCTGTGGAATCGAAAGCGTTATGATCAGATCCATATTGACTTGCAAGACAAAGAGCGGCCTATGCACAAAATGCTATGGTAGAAATCTGGCCAATGGAAAATTGGTAAACATTGGCGAAGCGGTAGGATTTATTGCTGCTCAATCAATAGGAGAGCCAGGTACCCAGTTGACTATGCGTACTTTCCATACAGGGGGTATAGCTGCAGCTGTCGATATCACACAAGGTCTTCCAAGGATTGAGGAATTATTTGAAGCCCGCAAACCAAAAGGACAGGCCATTATCACTGAGATGGCAGGTACTGTGACCATCAACGAAACACCTAAGAAAAGAGAAGTCATTGTTACAGATGATGATACCAAGGAGTCCAAAACCTATGTCATTCCATACGGAGCCATTATCGATGTTCAGAATGGAGACCTGCTTGAAAAGGGTGAAAGGATCACCACAGGTTCAATAAATCCACATGACATTCTTAAGGTAAACGGTATACTGGCGCTTGAGGAATATATACTGCAAGAGGTCCAGAGAACTTATAGGATGCAGGGTGTTGATATCAACGATAAACACGTTGAAGTCATCATCAGACAGATGCTTGGCAAGGTTAAAATAGAAAATGAAGGAGATACTGAGTTCTTGCCTGGAAGCCTGGTTGGGTATGTGGAATTTACAGATACCAATGAAAAGCTGATTTCAGAAGGCAAAGAACCTGCAGAAGGAGACAGAATTCTGCTGGGTATCACCAAAGCGTCATTGGCAACAGAATCATTCCTATCGGCAGCATCGTTCCAAGAGACCACAAGAGTATTGACCGATGCCGCCATTAAGGGCAAAATTGATAGATTGATGGGTCTTAAGGAAAATGTCATCATCGGTAAGCTGATTCCAGCAGGAACAGGCATGAGAAAATATGACAAAATCATAATCAATTCAACGCCAGAAACAGAGAATGCTGTAGTTGTCGAACCGATAAAGGAACTGAGTGTAATAGAAGATTCACTTGAAGACTAAAATCCGGTATTTACTTATCAACATAGATATGATAAATATATGGTATAGTCAAAAACATGTTGACATGCAAAAAGTCAAGTGTTAGAATGTTTGAGTGTTTCTAATCATTAAGGTAAATTCAGAAGATTATATGCTTCCGAAGCATATAATCTTCATAATGTTTAAGAGGTGGTTAGATGGAGCTTGAGAGGCTTCAGAGCTTGGATAATTTAGTCGTGGGCAAGAAACAGACAAAAAGATTCATTTTGAAGTCTATGGTGGATAAAGTATTTGTCGCCATGGACGCTGAAAGAGAAGTGACAGACGAAATAATCCAGCTATGCAACAAAGAAGAAATAGAAATCGTATATATCGACAAAATGAAAGAACTTGGAGAGATATGCAATATTGATGTAAACGCAGCTGTAGTTGCAGTTTTAAAATAAAAAATAGAAGGAGGTGCTTGGATGCCAACAATTAACCAATTGGTCAGAAAAGGCAGAAAAGACATCGTAAAAAAGTCTAAATCGCCAGCTCTTAATGTGAACTTCAACACGATGAAAAAGAAATTTGTGAAAACGAGTTCTCCACAAAAAAGAGGCGTGTGTACTGCTGTTAAGACTGTAACCCCTAAGAAGCCGAACTCAGCGCTTAGAAAAATCGCCAGAGTTAGATTGACAAACGGGAGCGAAGTAACAGCTTACATTGGAGGAATTGGACACAATCTGCAGGAACACAGTGTTGTTCTAATCAGAGGCGGCAGAGTTAAAGATTTGCCGGGAGTCAGATACCATATCGTCAGAGGAACTCTTGACACATCAGGAGTGGACAAGAGAAATCAGTCCAGATCAAAATATGGTACCAAAAGACCAAAGAAATAACTAAGAATCGGCACACTATGCAAGTTATGAAAATATGCGTGTACGCCTTCATAATATATATAGCATTTTGTGCACAGCGGCGAGGATTGTCGCAATTGTGACAACTTAGTCGAGTACCTATGAATTAAATAAATTCTTATTAAGGAGGGAAGCGTAGTGCCAAGAAAAGGACATATACCAAAAAGACATATAATGGAAGACCCAATACATAAAGATAAGATTGTTACAAAGCTTATCAATCAAATTATGTTAGATGGGAAAAAAGGTGTTGCTCAAACCATAGTGTATGGTGCTTTTGATATGATTGCTGAAAAAACTGGAGATGATCCAAAAGAAGTATTTCATAAAGCATTGAACAATATAATGCCGGTTCTTGAGGTTAAAGCAAGAAGAGTCGGTGGAGCAACATATCAGGTGCCAATTGAAGTAAGGCCCGAAAGAAGACAAACATTAGGTTTAAGATGGTTAGTTAACTATTCTCGTAAACGAGGAGAAAGAACTATGAAAGAAAGACTGGCAAAAGAAATTATGGATGCGGCCAACAGTGCTGGTGCAAGTGTCAAGAAAAGAGAAGACACACATAAAATGGCTGAAGCCAACAGAGCATTTGCTAGTTTTAGATGGTAGAATGATTTCATTCTACCTATGCAGATAGGAGGAAAGTTATGAGAGAATATCCTTTGGAGAGAACTCGAAACATAGGAATAATGGCGCATATAGATGCAGGGAAGACTACCTGTACTGAAAGAATTTTGTATTACACAGGTAGGATCCACAAAACAGGAGAAACACATGAAGGTGCGTCTCAAATGGACTGGATGGAGCAGGAACAGGAAAGAGGAATCACCATAACTTCCGCTGCAACTACTTGTGCTTGGAAAAACACAAGGATAAATATAATAGACACGCCAGGACACGTTGATTTTACCGTTGAGGTTGAAAGATCACTAAGGGTTTTGGATGGAGCAGTTGCTATTTTTGATGCAAAAAATGGGGTTGAACCCCAGACAGAAACAGTTTGGAGACAAGCTGACAAATACAAGGTGCCAAGAATCTGTTTTGTAAACAAGATGGACAAGATGGGTGCAAGCTTTGAATACTCAGTTGGCACAATGGTTGAAAGACTTAAAGCCAATGTCGTTCCTATTCAGTTGCCAATAGGCTCTGAAGAGAAATTTGAAGGCATCATAGATTTGGTTGACATGACAGCGAGACGTTATAAGGACGATACCGGGAATGCGGACTCTATAGAAATCATTGAGATACCTGAAGCGTACAAAGAAATGGCTACAGAATACAGAGAAAGACTCTTGGAATCTGTATCAGATTACAATGATGAACTGATGATGAAGTTCCTCGAAGGCGAAGAAATTGAAGTACAAGAGCTTAAAGATGCTATCAGAAAGGCCACAATAGCCGTCGATATCATACCTGTTTTATGCGGTTCGGCTTACAAGAACAAAGGTGTCCAATTATTGCTGGATGCGGTGGTGGATTACCTTCCCGCTCCAACAGATGTATTGGCGATAGTCGGTAAGAATGAAAAAGGCGAAGATATGGAAATACACTCTAAAGACGAGGAGCCTTTTGCAGCGTTGGCATTCAAAATCATGACGGATCCATTCGTCGGTAAACTCACTTTTTTCAGAGTTTACTCAGGAATCCTGGATTCAGGCAGCTATATCAACAACTCTACAAAGAACAAAAGAGAAAGAGTAGGAAGAATCCTGCAGATGCATGCCAACAAAAGAGAAGAGATTTCCAAGGTCTATTCAGGTGATATTGCAGCAGCAGTCGGTTTCAAGAACACAACAACAGGAGACACTTTGTGCGATCCAGACAGGATTGTCATATTGGAATCCATGGTGTTCCCTGAACCGGTAATAGAAGTGGCAATTGAACCAAAAACAAAGGCAGGTCAAGATAAAATGGGTATTGGACTGCAGAAACTGGCAGAAGAAGATCCTACATTCAAGACCTATACAAATACCGATACCGGACAGACCATAATAGCTGGCATGGGCGAGTTGCATCTTGAGATAATTGTTGACAGACTAATGAGAGAGTTCAAGGTTGAGGCAAACGTCGGAAAACCGCAGGTTTCTTACAAGGAAACCATTGAAGGAACTGCAGATGTTGAATGCAAGTACTCAAGACAATCAGGTGGTAAAGGCCAGTACGGACATGTTAAGATTATTCTTGAGCCGCAAGAGCCAGGGATGGGAATAACATTTGTCAATGCAATAACTGGTGGTGCCATACCAAGAGAATACATACCAGCAGTCGAGCATGGCATTCGGGAAGCATCAGAAAATGGTGTCTTGGCCGGATATCCTACATTGGATTTCAAAGTAACATTATATGATGGAACATATCATGAAGTCGATTCAAGTGAGATGGCATTTAAAATTGCTGGTTCCATGGCGTTTAAAGATGCGGCGAAAAAATCATCGCCGAGACTATTGGAACCATACATGAAAGTTGAAGTTCTAACACCAGATGAGTATCTGGGAGATGTAATGGGCGATATCAACTCAAGAAGAGGCAGAATAGAAGGATTTGTTGATAGAAACGGCATTAAGGTTGTGGATGCGTTTGTGCCATTATCTGAAATGTTTGGATACGCAACAGTGTTGAGATCCTTATCCCAAGGCAGAGCAAACTATTCGATGCAGTTTGATCATTATGA
>DMAP01000031.1 GCA_003446975.1 Clostridiales bacterium
TAGTGTTTGGGGGATTATTGGATTGAGTATTGTTGAAGCTATTCTGATTTAGAATCATATCTTCTGATCCATAAATACTAAGCAGCCTAATATCTGTGTTGCTCAAGTCTCCATATGAATAAGCACCAAGAAGTATGACACCATTTATAAGCTGACTGTTTTCCGCAGCATATTGACTTGCCATGGCACCTCCCAAAGAATGTCCTGCAATATACCAGCGTGTGATTTCCGGATTTGAGTTTATAATGCTGTCTGCCATATTGATGCCAAAAACTGCAAGATTAAAGGGCATTTTGATCAGAAAAGTATTAATGCCATTAGCAGCGAGATCATTGCATAGGGGGGAGTAGGCCAGGTGTTCGACTTTCCCGCCCGGATAAAAAACAATTCCTATATTGGAGGAATCGTTAGGTATGAATGAAATCTGGTTACGATTCACTTGGATAAAGATATTTTGGTCAGCGGTTAAAGCGCTTAAGGCTGTCTCGTCTCCCCTGTAATAATCGAGTGTGTAGATGAAGAAACCTGCAGATGCCATTATCGCTATCAATAGCATTGAAATCAAGATTTTTTTAAGATGTTTCATGGGAACCCCCGTAACTTATAATTTGTATTAGAAAGGCTATAACCATTATATCATCAATCAAAATGGTAGTATCGAAAATTTTTCACATACCATATGATTTGTTATATCTGATGAAAGGTGAAAAAAACCGTGAGAACTAGAAATGTTGTGAGAAACAGCACTTATTCAATTGCATCATATTTCCTTATTGTGTTGACAGGGCTAATCAGCAGAAGATTGTTCTTAGCTTATTTTACTGTTGAGTTTTTAGGGTATGAGGGCTTGTTCTCCAATATATTTTCGATACTCTCTTTGGCTGAGCTGGGTGCCGGTGCGGTTATTACCTATAACCTGTATTATGAAATGACAAAAGGCAACAAAGAAGAGATAGCTAAGTTGATGGTGATGTACAAATATATATATCGCATAATTGGCGCTGTAATATTTGTGATTGGTATGACATTGTTTTTCTTTCTTGGAATCATCATCAAAGACCACATCGTGAAGTGGCAATACATACAAATCATATATCTGATTCAGCTTTCCGCTACTGTCAGCTCGTTTTTCTTCGCCTACAGAAGGGTTCTTTACAAAACGAACCAAAAGGAATATGTATTCATCAGGATTGACACAATCGCATCCATTGCTGTAAATTTGATAAGAATCTTTATCATTGTCAATTTCAAAAGTTATATCTTATATCTTTTTATTCCCTTTATCAGCAACCTGTTGGCAAACATTTATGTTTCAAGACAATCCAATATAGATTACCCTTATGCCAGAGAAGCCCATGTATCGGCTGAGGATTATAAGAAAAGAAATTTTTTCAAGGATATCAAGAATTTCATGGTGCATAGGGTGTCTCATATTGTTTATTCAGGCATGTCAAATATCATCATCTCAATTTTTTTAGGTATAGGCATGGTTGGCATGTATTCCAATTATATTCTAATCAAAAATCATGTCCGAATTCTTGGCGACCGCTTTTTGCAGCCACTCCAAGCAAGCATAGGAAATCTGGTCTATAGCGATGAGCCTGAGGATAAGAAGATATTGATTTTTGATGCACTTGATTTACTTGGATTTTTTGCAGCATCTTTTGTTTCTGTATCATTTTTTGTATTGTTTCAGCCCTTCATCAGAATATGGTTAAATGAAACATACCTTCTTTCGTTGCTATTTGTGGCAATGCTGTCAGCCAACGCCTATGTGGAATGGAACAGTATAATCATCGGCTACTACAGGGATGTTTTTGGACAATATGAAGTCGACAAATGGTATATGGCAGCAGCTGCAACAGTCAGTGTTGTATTATCAGTTACACTTGCTCCCTATTGGGGTTTGGCAGGCATCATGGCAGGCGCTGTTGGGGGTCAATTATTTATCTGGGCTGGTAGAATCAGGTTTGTTCATCTTTATTATCTCAATATATCACCACACAAATACCTGATGAAGCAAGTTATTAGAGTGCTTGTGCTGATTTTAGAAGTTTTTTCGACTTATTATCTGGCTGGCTTTTTCAGACCATCATTATATGGATTCATAGGAAGGGGATTGACATGCCTGATTATTCCAAACCTGGTCAATTATGGAATTCATCACAGGAATAAAGACTTTCAACAGCTCAAAGTCTATTTTTCAAAATCATTTTCGATTGTTGAAGAAGCCCTTATCAGATTTAGGAAAAACAGGCGTTGATATTGTGTTTGCTAACAAAGTGTAATAGAATAATCTAAAAGAAAACTTATCACATGATTGTGGCAGCTGGTTAATCAAATGCCTATCATATAAGGAGGATTTATGTTGAAATCTAACAAAGACAAATTGGTTATTCAATCCGCTCAGGGAAAAATCCATAGCCCCACATCTAGAACACCATACAGAGTTAACAGGGAAGGGTTGGGAGAAGTCCTTCCGTCGGTAGGCGGAATATGTTACAACGTCAAGGTTGGCGATAATTGCATGGATTTGATTGGCGACCATGTGGAACCGGGTGTCAGTATTAAAAACGACATTGAAATCGAGAACAACGCGCTTATGCTTTTGGCCGGTATCGGCAATGAGGCTAAAGTGATGACCGGAGAAGCTAAAGGTGCAAAAGGCTATGTGACAGGAATGCATGGAGGCATTGAACATGTAATCATACATTTTGATTCTGAAGATATGGAAAAAATGGCAATTAATGACAGTATATTGGTGAAATGTCATGGCTTGGGTTTTCAATTTGAAGACTATAAGGAAATAAAGTTTATGAACATAGACCCCAATCTTATCGAGAGGATGCCTTTAGAGGAAAAAGAAGGCTGCCTCTATATGCCTGTAGTGACAGAAGTGCCGGCGCATCTGATGGGTTCTGGAATAGGAAGCGCCACTGCTGTATCGGGAGACTATGATATCATGACTGGTGACGCGGAATCATTTGAAAAATATGGATTGGGCAAGCTGCGATTCGGCGACTTTGTCCTGTTGAATGACTGTGACAACACCTATGGCAGACAATATCTCAAAGGTTCTGTTTCCATAGGCGTGGTGGTGCACAGTGACTGCATACTGTCTGGACATGGACCGGGCATTGCGGTTGTGGCAAGCTGCAAGACAGACAAGTTAAGAGGAAAAATAGACGAGAACGCCAACGTTGTGAACTACATGCATTAAACCTATTTTTTTACAAATAGTATTTTATTGTTTTCGAGATAAGCATCCACCAGGTTGTTTTCCTGAAAATAGGAGAGATAGCTTCTCACAGTTCTCTGCAGGTACACAATCTTTCTTAAATCCGCATTTATTTCAAGTTTGTTGACGATATCTGCCGTGTAGTCTTCAAAGCATCTGGGTTGCTTCAGAGTATCTAGCAAAATCTCGATACGTGAGTTGATGTGGGAAATATTCATATCAATTAGGCGATCGATGGTATCATATATGCCCTCATGGGACAGTATATACTTGTCACATTTAAGGTTTTTAAGATTTTGCTTGGATGCCAAGTCGTTGCCGACATCAAAGATATACGGCAATTTTGTGATACCTATCATTCTTTCGCTCAACAACACGTCACCAAGATAGGCTACATTGTCAGGTGTTATGTAACCAACTTGATAGGGGCTGTGCCCATAGATTTTTATGATTTTGAAATCCACACCAAGAAAATAGAAATCATCATAATCAGGATTGATGACAATATCTGTTTTGTAGCCAAAATCCGGTATGGTATCACCGAATACCCTGAATCTCAGATTATCAGATAGCACATACATGTTATAAGAGTTTTCACCCAGCATGTTTTCTACATATGGTGCTGCAATCTGAGCGCCGTAGGTCATCTTCAAAATATTGTTGCCACCGGCATGGTCAATGTGGCCATGTGTGCACAGTATGCCTTTAACGATCATGTTGTTCTTTTCCATAAAGGGGATGAGTTCATTCTTTGCTGTTTTGTGAAATCCGGAATC
>DMAP01000019.1:0-3639 GCA_003446975.1 Clostridiales bacterium
GGAGGGTCTATCAACATCAGTTGCGACCTTGTGGAGGGTCACGTTGTAATAAAGATCAAAGATAACGGAATCGGTATACCTGAGGAGTACAGAGAAAGGATCTTTGAGAGATTCTATAGGATTGATAAAGCAAGATCAAGAGATTTCGGTGGAACAGGTTT
The DNA here is from genome assembly GCA_003446975.1 of Clostridiales bacterium. GTDB lineage: Bacteria > Bacillota > Clostridia > Tissierellales > Dethiosulfatibacteraceae > 38-11. The sequence continues at coordinate 162 of DMAP01000019.1, forward strand.
GGGATTGGCAATTGTCAAACATACAGCTGAAGCACATGATTCTAAAATTGAAGTGGACATTACTGCAAATGATGGAACTGAATTTAGAATAGTGATCCCCGTTGTCACTAGAGGTGAGTTGGATGTATAAGGAGAAGATAAAGAACCTGGTTCTAATTCTACTGGTCTTTATAGCCATATATTCCTCGTCATTCATATGGCTGGATTTATCATTTGATTTTACTAGACTTAACCCGATTGATAATGAGATAGAAGAAGTCTATCTGTGGGATAAGATCAAACCTTCAAAGGTTTCTGTAACCGACCGGTATGAATATATCATCTATGATCCGAGTATCAATATGACTGTTTGGGATGTTTTTCGGGACACTCTTTTTGACATATTTCGGTATGCTTATGTCGAGGGTGATATACAGGAGGCATCAATACAAGGCAACACAATCAGGATATATTTCGACAACGCCATGCCATCAGAGCTTCTGTCAGAGAGTTTTGGAATGAACAACAACAGATTTCAAAGTTTTGTGGACAGAATACGTTGGATAGCCTTCAATGTTGACAACGGAAAATTATATGTCAATAACGGGACCAACACCTATGGTCTTGAAATATCGACGAACAATCAAGAACTGGAAGTTGCCTATAAGAATGCCATTGATTACGCATCAAACAAATACGATATTTTATTCAATATGGGAAAAAATGCGCCATATATTCCAGTATCTACAGAAGAGACGGCTTTGAATCCAGTTTTTATTAAATCTGAAATTGACATTGAGGATACCGGAAATATTGAGAGTATTGCCAAAAACTATTTCAAAGACAGCTTTGACTATGTCCGAACAACCATTGATAGCTCAAGAACAATCAACTATATTTATCGGAACGAAAAAGTACTAAGGTTGTATGAGGAAGGCTTGCTTGAATTTTATGATTCCATAGAAAGTACTTTGGATGACAGCTCAATGTACAGATCATTTCTGATTGCTATAAATTTTATAGATGATTTCTTGGGGTTCCCTGAAAATGCTTATCTTAGTCAGGTAACAACTTTCATAGAGGATGGGAAATACGGATATCGATTCCTCTTTAATCACAGTCTTCTGGAGAGGCCAGTAGTGTTTAGCCAAGTTAGAGATGAAAAAGCAATTCAAGTTGACGTGATAGGTAGCAAAGTGGTCTTTTACCAAAGATTCATACGTGTAGTGGATGAGCTTATGGAAACCGAGATGATTGAGGTCAGTGTGTTGACACCACAGGAAATTATGGAGAACAATATTGATTTTATTGCAGAATTGTATCTGGAAAGTCCCGAAAACCAATATTTGGAACATGATGAAGTCAAAGAGAGAATTCTAAACGGAATACAAGAAATATATCTAGCCTATTTTGATCCGTCTAGAAGATCCAGGGATCAATTGATGAGAAGTGTTTGGGTATTTAAAACCACCAACAGGAGTTATGTTTTCAATGCCATCACAGGTGCAATAATTGAAGAACAAAAAGTTGCACAGGGGGTTGAAGATGGATTGGAATAAAGCAAAAACCATACTGATTATAGCTTTTGTCATTCTTGATATTTTTTTAGTTAGCCAAGTAATAAGCATAAGAAACAGTTCCACACCTTCAACTTCATTTGAAATGATTAAGGAAAGATTGTCAGAGAAAGGAATAGAAGTAGCTATCGATGTTGTAGGAGAAGAATTGTCTTTAGCGTTACTAGAAGTGGAATATATGACTTATGATGGTGAAAGCAAGGAAATTAATGAATTTCTAGGTGAATCCGTTAATGAGCTGATTGAAAATGAGTATTATGTCAATGATAGCGGTCAATCAATTCAAATCAAGCAAGGTAAGAAGCTGACATTTTTAGCAAGAGATATAGAATCATACGCTGAATCCAACATGAATGACGAAGCAGAGCAGATAGCCTCATTTTCCAGACAATACAACATAAACTTGGATGGTTTTATACGGATAGGTTCCTATATGGTTGATAATATAAACAACATACTATACAAGGAAACATATCAAGGATACACTATTGAAAACTCCTATTATAAATTTATTCAAGATGGCTCCGGCTTGGTTGGATTTGAGATGCAACGCATTAGAAATCTAAGAGAAACCCAAGCGAATATTGAATTATCAAAACCGGAAGAAGCCCTATTAAGGCTGTTGAAATTCAATGATATCAAAGGCGAGTCCGTTATTGGAATGGACATATGCTACTATCGGGATGAAGAACTGATTGATTGGGGAGAAATAGTGGTGGACAACCTAGAACCTACCTGGAAAGTTCTATTTGAAAGCGGGATTGTAAAATACTTGCTGGAATTCGAATAAAGGTTGATATCATTGGAATTTTATTATAATATAGTGCTGGTATAAATAAAATTAGGCGATAAGCAAAAAATAGAAGGATGGATATAATGGCAAAATTAGTGATAGAAGGTGGAAACAGATTAAGGGGAAAGGTCAATATCAGTGGATTTAAGAATGCTGCTCTGGCTATTCTACCTGCTACAATACTGACAGGTGACAACTGTATCATTGAAAACTTACCGATGATACAAGATGTTTTTGTTTATAGGGATATTTTGCTAAAACTGGGTGCGGATGTCAGCATCAGTGATTCCGGTTTGATGAATGTTGACACAAGTAAAATTGAAAAATGCTTTATACCCAATGGACTTACAAAAAAACTAAGGGCTTCTTATTATTTGCTCGGGGCAGGCCTTGGTAGATTCAAAGACGTGACGATATCTTATCCTGGAGGGTGTGACATTGGATTAAGGCCCATAGATCAGCATATAAAAGGTCTGGAAGCGCTGGGAGCCGTTTTTGAAGTCAAGGGCGATGTCATAAGAGTCAGTGCGAAAAAGTTGAAAGGCAATAAAATCTATCTTGATGTTGTCAGTGTGGGCGCTACCATCAATATTATGATGGCAGCCATATTTGCCGAGGGAAAGACAGTTATAGAAAATGCCGCTAAAGAGCCTCATGTTGTTGATACCGCAAACTTTCTCAACGCAATGGGCGCTACAATAAGAGGAGCGGGAACAGATGTCATCAGAATCACAGGTGTTGAAGAGCTGCATGGCGGCACCTACAGTGTTATACCGGACCAGATAGAGGCTGGCACCTACATGATAGCTGCCGATCTAACCAAAGGAGATCTGATCATCAACAATATTATTCCAAAGCATTTAGAGCCAGTTACTGCAAAGCTTAAAGAAATGGGAATGAAGATAGAAGAGTATGGTGATTCATTGAGAGTCCACTTTGAAAAGGAACTGGTACCGGTCAATATCAAAACCCTTCCTTACCCTGGTTTCCCAACAGATTTGCAGCAACCCATGACAGTGTTGCTGGCAATGACCTCTGGAGACAGCATGGTTATAGAAAGTATTTTTGAGAATCGATTCAGATATATAGATGAATTAGTGAAAATGGGAGCTAGGATAAAAGTCGAAGG
>DMAP01000019.1:3753-3954 GCA_003446975.1 Clostridiales bacterium
TATGAGTTCATTGAGAATAAATTCATGAATCTGGGCGCTAAAATCCGAAGAGTAGAAGACGAGGAATCCTTAATAAAAGATATTTTAACGTAATAGTCATATGGAGGATCAACAAATATGAAATTTTGCTCTTTGTTCAGCGGAAGCAGTGGAAATTGCAACTACATTGGAACAGGCAATGCTGGTCTTTTGGTGGATGTC
>DMAP01000045.1 GCA_003446975.1 Clostridiales bacterium
ATCAACAGGGTTCTTGGGTTCAGATGGTGTTTGAAACACCACCTGAACCTTAGAGACCGTTATCCAGGGACTCTACAGTGCTTATCTCCCACTTAGAGAAGTGGGAGTCTTAGCACTGTTAGTCATCGGATAAACTGAATATGAGGAAGTGATATGCGATGTCAGATATCGATTTGACGAAATTTGAAAAGAAAATAATTGTGAGACAAATCAAACAAAATGATTTCAATGAAATCATTGCCCTACAAAAGTTGTGTTTTCCCAAAATGATCCCTTGGAAAATCTCTCAATTGCAGAGTCAGCTGGAAATATTTCCAGAAGGGCAGCTATGCGTAGAATATGATGGTAAAATTATTGGTTCAAGTTCCAGCTTGATTGTCAATTTTGATGAATATGACGATCAACATTCTTGGGATGAGATTACTGATATGGGTTTTATCACCAATCATGATCCAGAAGGAAGCAATCTTTATGGTATGGAAGTGATGACCCACCCGGATTTCAGAAATATGAAAGTTGGCAAGCGGCTTTATGATGCGAGAAAAGAGCTGGTTCAGCAATTGAACCTGGAAAGTATTGTCATAGGTGGAAGAATCCCTAATTACTATCAATATGCCAATAAAATGACCCCTAAAAAATATGCTGAAGAGGTCATGATGCACAATATTTATGACCCCATTTTAACTTTTCAGATTCATAATGGTTTCGTGTTAAAACGGATTATCAAAAAGTATTTGCCAGAGGACAAGGCTTCTTTGGAATATGCAACTTTGATGGAATGGAACAATATCGAGTATACACCTCCCAGCAAAAGACATTTTAAAACCGCATTTCCCGTTCGAATATGTGTTGTTCAATACATGATGAAAAAAATCAACTCTTTCGAGGAATTTGCCCATCAGTGTGAATATTATGTTGATGTCGGTTCCAATTATAAATCTGACTTTGTTGTTTTTCCGGAAATATTCACAACACAACTATTATCATTTATGGACCAGGATACCCCTAGCCAGTCTATAAGAAAACTAGCAACATTCACAGAGCAGTATATAAAGATTTTTACTGATTTCTCTGTCAGATATAACGTGAATATTATAGGAGGGTCACATTTTGTGGAAGAGAGTGGCAACATTTATAATATTGCCTATCTTTTCAGACGAGACGGCACAATAGACAAGCAATATAAGATCCATATCACTCCAAATGAACAAAAGTGGTGGGGCATTTCTACAGGAGATGAAATAAAGGTTTTCGATACTGATTGTGGAAAGATATCAATGCTCATTTGCTATGATATCGAGTTTCCGGAATTAGCCAGGCTGGTTACAGAAAAAGGTGCAAACATTATATTTACGCCCTTTTGCACAGATGAGCGGCAGGGTTATCTTAGGGTTAGGTACTGCGCACAGGCAAGAGCCGTTGAAAATCAGATATATACTGTAATAGCCGGAACTGTGGGCAATCTGACACATGTGGAGAATATGGATATTCAGTATGCGCAATCTGCAATTTTCACACCATCAGATTTCTCATTTCCAAGAGATGGCATCATGGCTGAATGTACACCAAATATAGAAATGGTAATGGTTGGCGACTTGGATCTGGAGCTCCTGAAAAGATCTAGAAAGAGAGGTACTGTCACTCTTCTAAAAAACAGAAGAGTAGACCTTTATGAGCTTAGAGAGAAGAAAAATCACCCCAAACCATAATTGGGGTGATCGATTTACTTTATGTTGAACAGCCTCTTGAAGTTACCTGTTGTGGCTTCGGCTACCGCCTCGAAGGATATATCTTTAATTGCAGCTATTTCCTGAGCCACATATCTTACATATGCCGGCTCATTTCTTTTTCCCCTAAACGGCACAGGCGTCAGATAGGGTCCATCTGTCTCTATCAATAAGTGCTCAAGGGGTATTTCCTTCGCAACTTCCTTGGTTTTTCTTGCATTGCTGAACGTAATCGGTCCTGCAATAGAAATCAGGAATCCCATTTTGATAAACTCTCTTGCCAACTCGACATTGCCCGAATAACAATGCATAATACCTCTGGTTCCGGAATATTGTTCTGCTTTCATTATATTGAATATATCTCCATGTGCCTCTCTGTCATGAACAATATAAGGCATATCCAGCTCCTTAGCCATTCGTATCTGTTCAACAAACCATTTTTTTTGAATGTCCCTTGGTGAATAGTCATAGTGGTAATCAAGACCGATCTCGCCTATGGCCACCACTTTACTTTTTTTTGTCAGGGATCTTATGATTTGTAGAGATTCATCCGTGGCATCCTTGGCGTCATGGGGATGATAACCAACTGATGCATAAATTTTTTCATGTTTTTCTGATGCATTGACAGCCTTGATGGAAGATTGGAGATCATAAGCCGCATGTAAAACATAGCTTATGCCATCCTGTTCAAATCTCTCTATCAGTTTATCTCTGTCCCGATCAAACCTGCCATCATCTAAATGTACATGACTATCTACCAACATGCAAACACCTACTTTTTCTTTTTAGAAGATTTTCTGTATTGCTTGATAAGCGAAGTGACCATGTCTTTTTCTGTCCTGTCTTCTTTTACAGTGATTTTTACGATGCTGGCTCTTTTGGGAGAATTGTAATCTATCACAAGCTTACAGGTTTTATTGTTGAAACCTGTCCATTCTATCTTTTTTATGCTATCCCATTTGATAAGAATATTATTCTTGATGATGCCTCCTTCTGTGATGATAGTTTGGCTCAAAGAATTGATGGATACAGCTAAAAACAATACCAGGGTTGATAAGAACTGTGTGAATTCAATCTCAGTGATAACCTCTCCCGCTTGATGTCTGCCATATAATGCCCATCCCATCATTACCAGCATCAGGATTACAGCACCACTTACAATATTCATGGTTCTGTTATCCAACAAAAGCTTATAAAGCACTTTCCCTCTTTCTCTTCTGTTCACAATTTTATTTTTGATGTTATAAAAGAATACAACCACACCAAATACTAATAATCCTTGATAAAATAAATTCATAATTCTCTCCTATTTAAGTTATTATTGATCCATCTTTTAAATCTTCCAATGTGGATACCAATGAAAGTTTCTTGCCTTTTGAAGCCGCAAGAACCATCCCCTGAGATTCTATCCCTCTAAGCTCAACCGGTGCCAGATTGTATACCATTACAACCTTTTTCCCAATCAGCTCCTCAGGTTTATACCACTTGGCAATACCTGATACTACCTGTCTTTTTTCATCACCGACTTTCAATTGGAGTACCAGCAGCCTGTCCGCATCGGGATGTGGTTTGCATGTTACGATTTCAGCCAATCTCAAATCCAGTTTTGCAAAATCATCAATAGAGATTTCCGCTTTGGCATTCTTGTCCTTAGCGATTTCGGTTTTCTTGTCTTCAGCTTTTGGTTCTTCCTTTTCGCCTGATAATTCCATTAGTTTTTTCTTGGTGTCAATCCTTCCAAAAAGGATCTCCGGTTTGTTGACCTTGCCACCAACGATTGTGCCGTTAAATGTCTTCAAGCTTTCCCATGTAGTCAGATCACTGTTTATCTGTCTGAAAATCTTTTCTGTGGTTTCAGGCAAATATGGTGACAACATGACCGCTGCGAATCTTATGGATTCCAGTAAATTATACAATACGGTGGCCAGTCTGTCTTTTTTATTTTCATCTTTCCCTAGTATCCAGGGGGTGGTTTCATCTATATATTTATTGCTCCTTCTTAGCAGTTTGAATATTTCGTCCATGGAGTCCGATACTTTAAGGCTATCCATTTTTGTCATG
>DMAP01000112.1 GCA_003446975.1 Clostridiales bacterium
CGCTTATCAAATCCATAATGCTTCTCTGAATAGAAATTGTGATAATCCTCATCAGTCAGTTCGTTCTTGTTCTTGCGCCAGATCGGCACCATACTGTTGATGGTCTTTTCAACAACAACATCTTCATATTCATCATCTGTTCCTTCTTTTAATTTTGTTTCTTTTACATCCATCTTGATTGGATATCTTACAAAATCCGAATATTTCTTTATGATGCTTCTGAGCCTGTATTGTTCAAGATAATCATCGAACTGGTCATCTTCCGTGTTTTCTTTTATTTTAAGGATGATTTCTGTTCCCACTTCATTTTTTTTCCATTCTTCTATTGTATAGCCAGATGTTCCGGTAGATTCCCATTTATACGCTGTATCACTGCCTAAAGCCTTGGATATGACAGTAACCTTGTCAGCAACCATGAAGGCGGAATAGAAGCCAACACCAAACTGGCCAATAATCTCGTAACCGTCCGTTATATTATTTTCTTTCTTGAAGTTCAATGATCCGCTATTGGCTATAACACCTAAATTGCTCTCCAATTCTTCTCTTGTCATTCCAATGCCGGTATCATAAACTTTTAAAGTTCTACTGTTCTTATCCGCTTCTATTTTTATATAATAATTGTTCTTGTCAAAAACCATTGACTCATCAGTCAAAGCCTTGTAATAAATCTTGTCTATTGCATCGCTTGAGTTCGAAATCAACTCTCTCAGGAAAATCTCTCTGTGCGTATAAATCGAGTTGATCATTAACTCCAATAATCTTTTTGACTCCGCTTTAAATTGTTTTTTTGCCATTTCAACGTCTCCCTTCATCAACAGTATAAAATTATTAGCACTCTAGTCTTTAGAGTGCTAATAATTTTATACCATATTGCTTACTCAATGTCAATCTTGATTGTTCTATCTTCCTTGTCTTTCTTTGGAACTTTGATATTCAGGATGCCATTATCAAGCTTTGCTTTAATACCATCTGATTTGGCGTCCTGCAAATACAGAACCCTCTCCATAGAGGAAGTTCTGATTTCCTTGTGAATATAGTTTTTTTGTTCTTCCTCATGTTTCTGACTTCTCTGAACCGCTATGGACAGCCTCCCGTCATCTAGTCTTACATTGATTTCCTCTTTCATAACGCCAGGCAATTCTGCATCGATAGAGTATTCATTTTCGCTTTCCTGCACATCTACCTTGAAAGTGCCATAAGAGGCATTTTTTCCGGTAAGCCAGGAGTCATTAAAAAAGTCGTCCAGCACATCATAGAAGTTCTCAAAACCTCTTGGTCTTAAACTGTTTCTTTTGTTGAAAGGTACTAATCCAGCCATGTTCAACAACTCCTTTCTAATTTTTTTAGCACTCTCATGTTTAGAGTGCTAATTATTATATACCACTTTTTGCTATTTGTGTCAACATTTTAGGCAAAAAAATCTGCTGATTTCATATCTAATGTTTGAGTTTTTATGTTACAATATGTCATATCAACGGAGTTCATAGCCCAAGACTCGATAATGCTTGTCTCCCACTTATATAAATGGAAGTGTTAGCATTGTTAGTCATTGGATAAAATTGACCATTGGAGTGCGAAATGACCGAAAGAAAAATCTTGCATGTTGATTTGGATGCTTTTTTCGCATCAGTTGAACAATTAGACAACCCGTCTTTCAAAGGCAAGCCCGTCATTGTTGGGGGTACAACAAAAAGAGGTGTTGTAGCTACTTGCAGCTATGAGGCAAGAAGATTTGGCATACACAGCGCCATGAGTGGTTTCATGGCAAAAAAGCTTTGCCCGAAGGGTATTTTCCTTAAACCTAGAATGGAAAGGTATATGCAAATATCCAAAGAAGTATTCAAAATTCTCTCGGAAGTAACAGATCAAATCCAGAGAATATCAATCGATGAGGCTTATTTGGATGTAACTGGTTTAGACCTCTCACCATATAAAATTGCAGTCTGGATCAAAAAAACCGTCAAGAATAGAGTCGGCATCACCATTTCTGTGGGTATATCTTATAACAAGTTCCTGGCTAAACTTGCTTCCGATTGGAACAAACCTGATGGTATTTTTGAAATCCGTCACGGAGATGTCCCTCATATTTTAAAACCTCTCAGCATCATTAAAGTCTACGGTCTAGGGAAAAAATCAGCAATCAAACTAAATAGCATTGGAATATTTACCATCGGTGATTTGCTGCAATGCGATCGTCAAACACTTTCCTATTTTTTTGGAGAAAGCCGAGCTGATGAAATCTATAATCGAGCAAGAGGGATAGACCATAGTCCTGTGAGAGTCAAAGTAGCCAGAAAGTCGTATGGAAGAGAGACCACATTTGAGGAGGATATCCGCAGCAAGGCCATTATCAAAGAAATTTTGCTGCAGTACCTTTTTGAACTGGCCTTCAAACTGGTAAAAACAAACAAGTCTGCAAAGACGGTATCCATAAAAATCAAATTTGAAGACTTCAGCCAAATAACGAGAAGTCATAGCCTGCTGTCTCATACCAACAATTTGCAGATATTTGAAGAAGCAATGACACTGTTAGTGGACAATCTGACAATTGATAAAAAAATCAGATTAGTTGGTGTATCCCTCTCCAATATTGTCGATCATGACAATTATCAGTTATCAATGTTTGACTGATATGATATAATTAATTAAATAGAAACGAGAGGAGGTTTAATTGATGAACCATTTAACGAAAGAAAACGTTCACAAACTAATAGACAAAACTCTCACACCTTGCATCTCAATTTATTTGCCTACAGAAAAGGCAGGAAAGGATGTCATGAAAGGTAAAATCCTGCTTAAAAATCTTTTGAGAGATGCTGAAAACTTTCACAAAGAACACGGCAAGCAGGAAATTGAAATGAAAAATATCCTGAAGCCCGGTTATGAGTTGGCGGAGGATACACTCTTCTGGCAGAGCTGTGATGAGGGGCTTGCCTTGTTTATATCGGATGATACATTTGAGTATTATAAGATGCCTGTGAAATTTCAGGAAAAGGTGACTGTTGCAGATAATTTTCAAATTATTCCATTACTATCGGTGCTCACCAATAATAAGGATTTTTATATCCTTTCTCTAAGCCAGAAAAAGATACGCCTGTTCCAAGGCAACAGCTTTGACATTGAAGAAATCGATCTCAAGGACTTGCCAACAAATCTGGAAGATGCACTTCAGATTGACGATCCGGATAGACAACTCCAATCCCATGCAGGTGGTACCAGTTCTTCACAATCAGTTTTCCATGGATATGGCGGTGGTTCTGAGGATAATAAAAACAAAATTATTCGCTTCATGCAAAAGATTAGCGACAGTATAACAAATTATATGCCTTACAAAGATATTCCACTGATAACCGCTGGTGTAGAATATATCAACTCCATCTATAGAGAAACCAACAAGTATCCCAACCTATTGAAAGATACAATAGAAGGAAGCCCAGACAATATGAAACCAAAAGAGTTGAGGGAAAAGGCACAAACTATTGTAGATGCCCACTATAGAAAAAATATAAATAACATTACCTCAAAATTCAATGATATAAAGGATAAGGGTAATGGTACAGAAATCATCTCTGACATTATTGCCGCTTCATACCATGGCCGTATCAGCGATCTTGTTTTATCCTCAGATGTAGAGGTTTGGGGTCTGTTCGATAACAACACACAAATAACAAATTTCATGGATAAACATCTTCCGGAAAGCCAAGATATGTTAAACATTGCCGCTATCAACACCTTAAAAAGCAATGGCAACGTATTCGTCCTCCCTAAAGATGATCTTCCGGATAAGCATCACCAATTTGCTCTCTTCAGATACTAAAAGTTCAAAGTGCTTCTAAATCTCTTTCAGAAGCACTTTTTTATATGAACCCGGGAACAATCCTCTATTTCCTCCGTCGGAATTAAGAGGAGGTGTATGTTTTGAAAATAAAAATCTTACTTTTGCTTTTAGCATTTTCTTTAACCCTGACAGGATGTGTGATCACATCAGAAAAACCGACAACTCAGCCTACTACAGAAAAACCCCAGGAAACATCACGAGAAGAAACAACAAACCCCAGTGATGAAGATACTGTCGAACCGGTAGACGGCAAGGACGATGACCTCGTTACTATTATGCCTGTTGACAATTATCACACTGCCAAAGGCATCTATATCGGTAGAGCTGACACAAGTACGATTGAATTAAAGACAATCGATGATTACATGACGCTAACATTGTATATGGATGATGAAACAAGAATGCTCGGCGAAGTCTTATCAGAAACGGCAGTTTCTGTAGAGTATGAAACAAACAATATCGGCCAGAATGTTGTGGTCAATATCGAACTGGCTCCTGAACCTGCCACGCCCGAAATCTTAGGGACTGAAACATCAGGCTTGTTTATAGCCCATAGAGATGGAGACAAATGTCATGTCAAAATCGATGATCAGACCAGACTGTTTTGGATTGCATTAGAATTGAGGACCCAAGGTTTTAATGAATTATCTGAAGAAAATCTGATTGATTTCAACTATTATACCGATGAAT
>DMAP01000032.1 GCA_003446975.1 Clostridiales bacterium
CCATCACAATTATATCCCAGGAGTTCCATAATAAACGAGCTATATCAATAGCGCATTTCAAAGGTTTAGAAGCGGTAGGATATAATGCGAAAGATGTCAGTTTCAGAATTGGTCTAAAAACCAATTTCAGAGAAGTGTTTGCCAGGACAAAAATGGCATACGATTTGATTTTTAACAAACAACCGAGATTTCTCGGCGAAACAATAGATATTTGATGGGGGAAATTATGAAAGTAGCAATCTTCGATTCAGGCGTTGGTGGATTGACTGTTCTGAGAACTGCAATGCAGCAAATGCCAGACATTGAATATTTTTATTATGCGGATTTGGACAATGTTCCTTATGGTAACAAGGATAAAGAGATGGTCAACAAGCTAACCTTTCATGCTGCAGATCAGATAATTGATATGGGTGTGGATGCTATCGTATTAGCCTGCAACACTGCTACCAGCATCTCAGCTGATCTTTTAAGAAAGAGATATGACCTACCTATCATTGGAATGGAGCCTGCTGTCAAACCCGCTGTCATGAATTCTTCCGGGAAACGCGTACTTGTGTTAGCTACAGAATTGACCATAAAGGAAAGCAAACTCAAAAATCTTATTGATCGATTGGAAGCAAGCGATAAAGTAGATCTAATGCCAATGTCTGAACTGGTTGATTTGGCTGAAGAGATGGATTTCGAAGGTGACCGGGTACAAAGCTTGTTGAAAAAGAAATTCAACGGTATTGATTTGTCGGTTTACAAGACGGTTGTGTTGGGGTGCACCCACTTCATCTATTATAGGAAAATAATTGAAAAACACTTTAATTATTTAATAGACGTTATTGATGGCAATCTGGGAACGGTCAATCATCTTGAAAGAACATTGATTGGTCTTGGTTATAAGAAAGAACGAGGCAAATCAAAAAAATCCGTTAAATATTATGTATCAGGTAAAAGAGTTGCATCATCAACCTTTGAAGGCTACATGGCATATTTGGAAAAGCATAACATATAAAAAGGGGCTGTGTACTAACAGCCCCTTTATCATCATTGTCTTATATTTCTTCTGGAAGTATCTTATTGAGAACAACCCCTATAAAAGCTGCTATTGCAAGGCCGGACAAGGTAAGGGTTCCACCTATGTAAACATTGTCTATCGCTATTCCGCAAACTAGTATCAAAGCGGATATGATCAGATTACGTGAATGGGCGAAATCAAGTTTTGCCTCAACCATGGTTCTCACACCAACGCTTGATATCATTCCAAAAAGAATAATAGAAACGCCGCCCATGACTGCTGGAGGAATCGAAAGGATCAATGCGCCAAACTTGCCAACCAAACTCAGAACAACTGCGAAAATAGCAGCTAATCTTAATACGGAAGGGTCATAAACCTTTGTCACAGCCAGAACACCAGTGTTTTCACTGTAAGTAGTATTAGCTGGCCCACCGAGAAAGCCTGCAAGCAAAGTGGCAATACCATCTCCGAGCATGGTTTTATGAACACCAGGGTCCTTGAAAAAATCCTTACCGACTACTGCGCCATTTGTCGTGATATCTCCGAAATGTTCAATAAATATGACTAAGGCGATCGGTGAAATGGCAGTTATGGCGGATAAGGAAAATTTCGGCATCGCCGTAAGGTGACTTAATGCGTCACCAGAAAAACCAAACCATCCAGCACTTTGAACACCAGTAAAATCGATTAGTCCTAAAGGAAGTGACGCCAGGTAACCCACAATAACCGCTATAAGAATTGGAACGAGTTTAAAGAAACCCTTGGCAAATATGGAGACAATAATCATTGTGATAATAACGACTGATGCAGCTATCAGAGAGGTTGGCGCAAAGGCACCTGTTTGTGTTGCAGCATCGAAGGAATAGCCTGACATACTGAGTCCCACCGGTGCGAGCCTCAGACCTATAACCATAATGACAGGGCCGGTAACTATTGGAGGGAAAAAGGATCTGACCTTATCGGCTCCGGCGACTTGAATGATGTAAGACATAACGACATAAACAATTCCAGCTCCGATTATTCCCGCCTTGACAGCGCCGATGCCTTCATTAGACAAAGTCATTGCAATCGCTCCTATAAAAGCGAAGCTGGAGCCTAGAAACACAGGTACTTTACCTTTTGTGATCCAGTGAAACAACAAAGTTCCAATACCGGCTGTAAGTAGTGCCACAGATGGGTTCAATCCGGTTAGAATTGGTACTAGAACGGTTGCTCCAAACATGGCCAATAAATGCTGGAATCCTAGGACAACTTTTTGAGTCTGATTGATATTGCTGACTTGCACTTTTTTCTTTGAAACATTTCTTGCAGACATAAAACCTCCAATTATTCTCTGAAATAGTTGGAAATATGATCCTTTACATTAGATAAAGAAACAAAAAACTTCTTGCCGCGGCAAGAAGTTATAAAAACCCATGTTTTTTATATATCTCCTTGCTAGTCTCACGGACTAAATTAAAGGATTACATTTCTATATAATAATATAGTCACACCGTTAAAAAGTCAATTACAATTTAATATCCGCATGATAGTTTTTTATGAATCGATGAATATCCTGCCAGTTGAACACTCTGGTCATCTTTGGTACTTCTTCATATCGATTGAATCCCGTATCAATCAAGAGGACAGTAATTCCCTCATCAACCAATTGCTTGGCTGTCTCTAAATTGTCCTCAATAAAAATATCGCAATTCAATTCCTTGGCTTTTTTGTTTTTATAGAATGAACCCAAATGGAAAACCTCAGAGAATATTCCATGCTTTTTCAGCCAGTCAATGGTAATTGTCTCAATATGTGACTCTCGAGCGGTCACATAATAAATATTGCATATTTCCCTTAACTTATTTATGGCTTCGATCGCATAAGGTCGAATTCCGGCATTCTTATGCATATCTTCTGCGTACTTATGATAAAAATCATCAAAACGCTCATTGGTAAATTTGTTTTCTTCAAAATATTTTTCGACTGTATCGTCATGATAAACATAATCAGTTCCAAAGAAGTTGTTTGCATATTTGACCCAATAGTCTGGGGTGGTAATAGTGCTGTCTATATCAACACAAAGATTAAGTTTTTTCATTAGAATCACCTTTGAATTTGTATTATTTGAACTTCAAGAGATATAATACCATAATTCTAAAGGGATATAAACCTCAAATTTCCAATTTGAAGAATCTGTTATTTATCCGATGAATAACAGTGCTAAGACTCCCACTTCTATAAGTGGGAGATGAGCACTGTAGAGTCCCTGGATAACGGTTTCTAAGGTTCAGGTGGCGTATGAAACGTCATCTGAACCCAAGAACCCTGTTGATAGTATCTTTGCAAG
>DMAP01000339.1 GCA_003446975.1 Clostridiales bacterium
TACTATTATTGTCATGGTAAAGGCGGAGGTAATATGAAACAATTTATGAAAATCTTTTCCGTTGCGCTGGTCGTATTCATGGTCATCGCCAGTGTTCAGGTATATAGTATATATAAAGGTATTTTAGGAGCCAATAATCGGGTTCCTTCATATGATGAGAATTGGTTGTCAGATTATCAAAATGATCTTGTCACTTTGGAAACCTATGAGGCATATATATCAGGAGGCAATCGAGTCAATATCCTCATTGCGGGCCTGGAAGATGTTAGAACAGACACGATCATATTGGCCAGCTACAATATAAAAACCAAAAAGCTGGACATGATTTCGATTCCAAGAGACACCTATTATTACAAAGAAGGCTTCAGAAGCGGATTTCAGTATGTGGCAAACTATAAAATCAACGCAGTCTATAGTGGTCATGGTATTGAAGGATTAATAAGGGCTGTGGAGGACATTGTCAATGTCCCAATTCATCATTATGTTACAGTGACGATGACTGGCGCCGAGAAGATTGTAAATGCAATGGGCGGTGTCGAGTTTGACGTTCCTTTTGACATGAAGTATGATGATATTTACGACAGTCCACCATTGCATATCGATCTGAAAGCAGGTCCGCAGGTTCTTGATGGAAAAAACGCAGTTGACTTTTTGAGATTCAGAAAGAATAATGACGGGACCATATCTTACGGTGATATCCAAAGAATCGAGCAGCAGCAGAATTTTCTGGCAGCCGCTGCAAAGCAGGCATTTGGAATCAGATTTCCGTTGGTTGTGAAAGAAGTGTTTGATGCTGTCAAAACAGATGTGAAATTATCCGAAGCCATAACATATGCCACCTCGACAATTGGGATCAAATCAGAGAATATCAGCTTCTACACATTGCCTGGAAATGCAGAGTATATGCAAGGCGTGTCCTTTTACATGGTGAATGGAATAGAGATGCAAAAAATCATATACGGAATATACAATATACCATTTGAAAAAGCAACCGGCAATTAACAGACATCAGCATAAACCCAGACCATGGGTTTATTTTTTTTACGGTGTGATATATAATGATTTTACATAGAATTTACTTAAAAATCCACACTTTCAGCGCAATTCATTATACAATAAGTTAAATCAGTTAGGATGGTGAAAGATGAGCAGTGTGAAGATAGGATCGATCATTTATATAGGTTCCACTGAAATTTCTGTTACTATCAAGCAGAGCAAGAAGAACAGTCTGCAGATGGTGGAAAAGGCGAGTCACAGCATTGGAATAGGCAAAGAGGCTTTTGAAACAGGAAAAATATCAGCTGAAAAAGTCGACCGAATTGTTGAAATCGTCTCCAATTTCAAACAGCTTTCTATAGAGTACGGCGCTGAAAGAATTGTGCTTTTTGCATCGACAGCCATAAGAGAATCCGAAAACAAGTACTATATTAGGGACAGACTCTATCAGGAAACAGGCATTGTACTTGAAGTCATCAGCGACTCTGAGTTAAAGAACATTATTTTCATGTCCAATCTCAAAGTATTAAATGATGCGGACTATCTGAAGAACAATGCCATCATAACCTTTATCGGCAGTGGGAATCTAGGAATCGCTTTTTACGAGGATATGTCTATCAATTTTCTGCAAAATATTTTAATTGGCACCATCAAGCTATATGAGATAGCAAAAAATGTGGACAAATATTCAGATAAAATGAACATCATGGTTAAAGAACAGCTTAATACCTACTTCAATTTTCTCCCGACTTTTCTGCCCAAAAGCAATATCAAGGATTTTATTGTAACAGGCAGAACCATTGATACTATCAAGGCACTGTGCAAGGCTGAGGAAAAGGGAGATATCAGCTTCATATCAAAATCAAGTCTTACGGCTTTTTACAATGAAATCGTTGCCCTAAACGCGGATAGCTTAGCAATCAAATACAATCTGAATCGTGAATTTTCAAATGAGTTGGTCATTGCAACCATCGTGATTGAGAACCTACTAGAAATGACTGAAGCTGAAACTATAGTTGTACCGAACATATTCTTTTTTGATATTGTTTTTTACCAGATGATGTTGCCAAAACAATACGAGGAAATAAAAACCAAATTCTATGGCTATGCCATTGAATCATCAAGAAAATTAGCGCAGATGTACAAATCGTATGGGAAGCACATCGAGTTTGTTGATGAGCTTGCTAGCGCGATACTGAAGAAACTTTCAAAAACCAACCGATTTAGGGAAAAAGAGATCATCTACTTAAAAATTGCAGTTATTTTGCACAACATTGGTAAATATATCAATCCGGATAAACATTATCTGAATTCAAGCTATATCATCCAGAAGACAGACATCATAGGCTTAAGCGAGGAAGACAGAAAGATGATATCCCTTATTGTCAAATATCAGTCCTACTTGCTGCCAACTGAAAAAGACGAGGAGTACGCAAAACTAAGCCCCGTGGAGAAAATATCAGTATCAAAGCTTTCAGCGGTGTTGAGGCTGGCAGATGCATTGGATAAGAACTATAGCCAAAAATTCAAAAATATCAATATAAAACAGCAAAAGGGATTGTTGGTTGTTGAGGTTGAAAGCAAGACAAATACCTACATCGAACAGATTAAGTTCAACGAGTATAGCGAGTTTTTCAAAGAGGTATTCGGGATAGAAGTGAAACTAGTGATAAAAAGGGGATTATGATTAATGGAGCACAATCAGGATCAAAAATATATCAACAGAGAGCTTAGCTGGCTCATGTTCAACGACAGGGTTTTAGAAGAGGCATATGACAAAGACAGCAAGGTCTTTACACGATTGAAATTTCTGGCAATTACGGCATCCAATCTCGATGAGTTTTTTATGGTCAGGGTAGCCGGTCTCAAACAACAGATGGCTGCCAAATACAGAAAAAGGGACATATCCGGAAGGACACCTGAAGAGCAGCTGAATGCAATCTATATCGAAACACAATTGATGATGAAAAAGATATACAGCTGTCTGAATAAGTCACTCATGCCTAAGTTGGAGGAATATGGAATCCGGTTTAGAAAGTATGGTGAATTGAATGAAAAGCAAGCTGTCTACGCAAGCGATTTCTTTGACGAATTTTGTTTTCCAGCCCTTACACCCTTAGCAGTTGATGCTGGAAGGCCATTCCCGTTGCTTCAGACTAAAAGTATCAATATCGGACTTATGCTAGCTTCAACAGCCGAGGAAGAGCTTTTTGCCGTTGTTAAGGTGCCTACCGTATTGCCTAGATTTGTCGAGATACATGGCGAGGAAGGCGCTACGGAATACATTTTTTTAGAAGAAATAATTCTAAATAACCTGGAAAAGCTATTCACAGGCTATGAAATTATGGAGAAATCAATCTTCAGAATCACAAGGGACTCCGATCTTGAGATGGATGAGGATGACGCTGAGGACTTGCTGATTCAAATTGAAAAGAACATCAAAAGAAGGAAATGGGGTGCTGCGGTCAGGCTGGAAATACAGAGTAAAGGCGACAAGAAAATAAGAAAGTTTATCAAAAAAAGATTGGAAGTGAAGGACGAGGAGACCTATGAAATCAATGGTCCACTGGATCCTACCTGTTGGTTTGATTTTATAGAAAACAAAAAATTCGCACATCTGTTGGATATGTTGCCAAAACCACAGGATTCAATAGACTTCTTCGGACAGGAAGATTTGTTTGAGGCTATAAAAGAAAGGGATAGATTATTGCATCATCCCTATGAATCATTTTATAAGGTGCTTGAATTTATCGAACAAGCAGTTGAAGACCCCAAGGTTCTAGCTATCAAACAAACCCTTTACCGTGTCAGCAACAACTCACCAATCATATCGAAACTCATAAATGCTGCTGAAAACGGCAAGCAGGTCACTGTGGTGGTGGAGTTGAAGGCCAGATTTGATGAGGAAAGGAACATTCTATGGGCAAGAAAGCTTGAACAGGCCGGTTGCCATGTGGTCTACGGACTGCCTGGACTCAAGATCCACAGCAAGGCCTTGCTGATTGTCCGAAGAGAAGAGGACGGCATACGCCGCTATGTCCACCTTTCAACAGGCAACTATAATGATACAACGGCTACTCTTTATGAAGACATAGGACTTTTTACATGCAGAGAGGATATCTGCATTGATGTATCCAATATGTTCAATATGATCACAGGATACACTAAAACAGTACATTATAAAAAAATATTTGTAGCACCCGGAAACCTGCGAAACGGTTTTGAATACTATATTGATAGGGAGATTAGCAATGTAAGAGCTGGCGGCGAAGGACATATCATCGCAAAGCTGAACTCCCTGATAGATCAGGGCATCATAGACAAACTCTACGAAGCATCTCAGGTCGGCGTGAAGATTGAATTGATTATCAGAGGCATGTGTGGATTAAGGTCAAAAGTTGATGGATTCAGTGAAAACATTACTGTCAGAAGCATCGTGGGCACCTTTCTTGAGCACAGTCGGATTTATTATTTCTATAATGGAGGCGATGATGATCTGTTCCTATCCAGCGCTGATTGGATGGAGAGGAATCTTGACAGAAGGATAGAAATACTGTTTCCTGTGGAGGAGCTTCAGCTTAAGAAAAGACTTCAGGACTTCCTAGATGTACTACTGGCGGACACTGAAAAGACAAGGATACAACTGGATGATGGAACCTACAAGGATTTGGATCGCAGAGGAAAGGAAGCAATCAATGCTCAGATGCTTATGCACCAAAAGGCGGTTGAAGCAATTAATAAAGCCAAAAAGGATATGATAGGATTATGAAATACGGAATAATAGATATCGGATCAAATACATTCAGATTGATCATTGCTGAGATCATCAATGACTCATACTTTGTCGTTGATGGCTTTAAAGAAAGCGTTAGGCTTTCAGAGGGTTTGGATAACGACAGCATGCTGAGTGAGGAAAAGTTGACCTACGGATTGAAGACTCTGAAGATGCTGGTGAATTACTGCAGGCAAAGCGGTTGTGAAGAAATTAGAGTCGTAGGTACCGCTGCATTGAGAAAAGCAAACAACAGAGATGTTTTTATCCAGCAGGCTATGAAAGATATAGATATTAATGTTGAGTTGTTGCCCGGAGAGATGGAAGCTGAGTACGACTATGTGGGGTCCATCAATTCAATCAACCTGGACGATTATCTGTTCATGGATATCGGTGGTGGATCAACAGAACTTGGACTAATCAAGAAAAGGAAACTAAAGGAAAGTGTCAGTTTGCCATTCGGAGCCGTGGATTTGGCTGAAAAGTATAACCTAAAAGATAAACCGGATGAAAAGGATGTCAAAAAATTAGAGAAATTTCTGACAGATCAATACAAGGGTCTTGACTGGCTGAAAGAAGCAAAGAAGTTGCCACTGGTCGGTATAGGCGGAACAATCAGGGAGATAGGGAAGATACAAAAGCGTAAATCAGAATACCCATTGAGCGCCATTCACAACTACCAGGTCAAACCTCAGGAATTGGATGACATATACAAGTCAGTCTCAACAGTTGGTTTTAAAGAGAGATGCGGCATCAACGGACTAGGAAAGGATAGAGCGGATATATTTGTAGGCGCTTGCGGAGCGGTAAGACATTTGGTGGATTACCTGAACAGCGACAGCCTAATCATCAGCAGGGATGGCTTGAGAGAGGGGCTTCTGTACGAAAAGATGGGTTATGGCATTGGAAATGTGACATCTGACCCTCTAGTACTATCGGTTGAGAATATGTTGAAGGTTTATGACATCGATTATGGACACGCTTCTCATGTGCTAATCCTGTTTAGAAAACTTTTCAATGAACTTAGTGAGATCCATCAGATTAAAGAAAATGTTGATGATATAATATATACAGCCAGCATGCTTCACGATGTTGGCAAACTGCTGGACTACAAAAATCATCATGAGCACACATTCTACATTATGCTCAACTCATTGCTTAGTGGTATCAGTCATAAAAAACAGCTGATGGCGGCGATTGTGGCAGGCAATCATACAGACAGCAAGCTGAAAATCAACCTGGACATGTACACCAGATTACTGACAAAAGAAGAGCTTCAAACGGTTGATCGGCTCAGCATACTCATGAAGCTGGCAGAGGGATTGGACAGAGGTTTGTCATCAAAGGTCAAGGATATCATGTGTCGATGTGTAGACAAATATGTCATCATCAAAACAATAAACTATGATGATATATCACTGGAAATCGCCTATCTGCGTACTCTGGAGAACGACTTCGAAAACACCTTCAAGCTCAAGATGATTATCGTATAAAACAAAAAACAAAAGGGACGGTTCCTTTTGTTTTTTGCCACTTAATAATAAGTTAAGATATGACTGTTATACTTGTTTTACCTGAAAATAAACAAACCTGTTGATAATTAACATATTGCAATAGAAAGAAAGGAGCAACAAATGCTGCAAAGTCTTTTACCCAAACTCCTTATCATACCAGCCATACTTATAGGGATATCCATTCATGAATATGGCCATGCATTGGCAGCGGTCAAGCTGGGAGACGACACACCGTTGTATCAGGGGAGACTAACCCTGAATCCAATCAAACATTTGGATCCCATGGGATTTTTATTTCTGATGATAGTTGGATTTGGTTGGGCAAAGCCTGTCATGATTAATCCAAGAAATTTCAAGAATCCAAGAAGAGATGATATCATCGTGTCATTGGCAGGCGTCACCATGAACCTATTGACAGCCATAGCCTTTACACTACTTATAAAACTTGTGGTTAATAATTTCTATAGTTTCTTAATAACTGAAGTTGGTCAATACGCCATCACAATGCTTTATGCAGTGGTGCAGATAAATATTGTTTTGATGATATTCAACCTGATGCCCATACCACCGCTGGATGGCCATCATATAGCTCAAAGTGTTGGCGGATGGCGAGTCGCAAATTTCTTTAGACAATATGAACAGATTATTCGAATAGGATTGATTCTGTTGTTGGTCACTGGCTATATCGGAAGAATCATCGGGCCACCGGTTTATGGAATAACCAATTTCCTTTTTTCCGTATTTAAAGTTTTCTAGAATTTAAGAGTTAAAGTCTAGGCTTCTACCAGGTCTAGGCTTTTTTTTCTTGATTTTATCATTCAGTGGTTGAACAGTCTTTGAAAGTATGATATATTTTTAAAGTGCTAAATTAAAAAACAATTGTACACAGTTTAAAAACAGTCAATAGAAATGCAGAGTGGAGGGAATATGGAGAATATTAGAATTGGAGTTCTAGGAATGGGGACCGTTGCATCAGGGCTGGTCAGTATTTTAGAGATGAATAAGGATACAATTTATAATAAAACAGGCAAGAAAGTACAAATTGAAAAAGTATTCGTCAGAGACCTGAATAAAAAAAGAAGTATCGAACTGAATCAATCTATACTTACAACGGATGTATTTGAAGTCATCAATAATCCACATATTGATATTGTGGTTGAACTCATGGGTGGTATCGATCCCGCCTTTGGCTATGTCAAAGATGCATTGAGAAACGGGAAACACATTGTGACAGCCAATAAGGCCTTGATTGCTACTTGCGGCGAAGAGCTGGAGCGCATTGCTTTGGAAAATGATGTAAGACTGATGTATGAAGCCAGCGTAGGCGGTGGAATACCCATTATCAATACTATGACCAACAATCTGTCAGCTAATGATTTCACTGAAATATCAGGTATTGTAAACGGAACAACCAACTATATTCTGACCCAGATGACAGAGAGAGGCCTAGATTTTGAGGAAGCTGTCAAGGAGGCGCAGGATATGGGATTTGCAGAAGCCGATCCATCTTCTGATGTGGAGGGTGATGATGCCGCTTATAAGATTGCAATTCTATCGTACATGGGGTTTGGCCAAAGAATTGGCTTGAGCGAAATACCTAAGGAAGGCATAACAC
>DMAP01000395.1 GCA_003446975.1 Clostridiales bacterium
TCAGCAATTCTTCTATAGCCTCTTTCTTCGATTTGGTTTTTTTGTAGCTTCTCTCTCCTACCATAGCATCATATGCATCGATGATTGCTATTATTCTAGCTTGGATAGGTATTTCATCTTTTGCTAGACCTCTTGGATATCCTGATCCATCCCATCTTTCATGATGATAAAGCACATCATCAGCGATAGCAGAGTACTCACCGACAGCATTTAGTATCCTATATCCCATTTCCGGGTGACGCTTGATTATATCAAACTCCTCTGATGTCAATATGCCGTCCTTATTCATTATCCCTGCTTCAACAGTAACTTTGCCTATGTCATGAAACAATCCCAAAATTCTAATCTTCTCTATTTCACCGTCTGATAACTGTATCGCTTTAGCCAGTCTTGTGCTGAAATCGGATACTCTTTCTGCGTGATTTGCTTCCCTTTTGCTTTTTTCGTACAACGATTGAATAATTGTATTGATTGTCTGATATCTTGCTTTAGGGCCATCATAAAGCTTTTTTTGATACATCATATTTTCAGCTTCTTTGAAAATATCATTGATGTTTTCTGTATTGTCCGTTTTTACGCTCCAGCCTAATGATACCGACAAACTCAGATTATCAATTTTTTCTTCCGATAGATTGGATTCGATTCTGTTGGCCAGGTTAACTACCTGGTCATGGTCTATATTGGTTATTAGAATGACAAATTCATCCCCACCTATCCTAGCTATGATTTCGTCTGACCTACATGTTTTTCTCAATACATCAGCTACTTTTATCAGCATTTTATCTCCTTCTAGATGTCCAAAGGAGTCATTTATAAGTTTCAATCCATTCATGTCTGCCATGATAATGGATAGCGGCAAATTTCTTTCACGGTCAAGGCGATACAACTCTTCTTCAAAAAATCTTCTATTGTATAAACCGGTCAGCCCATCGTGATAGCTCAAATATTCAATTTTTTCCCGATATAGCTTTGCTGAAGTGATATTTCTGATTATAGCTAAGATTTCTGTTTGACTTGTTTTTACCATCCTGACTTCATAGCTTTCCATACTGCCATTTACATCCAGCTCATATTCAAAAACCTGTAATGCTTCCGTCTCGAAGGCTAAGTTTATGTTCTCTTGAGCTAGATTCGCTATGTTCAAAGGTAAAACGTCTTCTAAACTTCTACCTGTATACGAATCCTCACTTAGCATTAGATTTTTGCCATTATTATATTTATAGTCAAGAAAAACACCATTCTTATCTAAAACAAATACCAGATCAGGCAAGGCGGACAATATGGCTTCATTCTTTCTCTCACTTAATATCAAGCTTTCAGTCTTATCCTTCAAATCAAGGTTGATTTCTCTTAATTGTCTGGTTTTTATGCTAACCAGCTTTCGCAGTACAATCGTTAAAATAGAGAAAAAAACAAACATCAAAATCACTGCTAGAAAAAACCACATATACTCTAAAACGATTGTTCTTAGATCCTTTTCATCGTAGATACCCAGCCATTTGTCATATATTATATCATACTCGCCAGTTGCTTTTATAAGTTGAAGTCCTCCATTCAATGTCATCAGGAGAGTTTCATTACCTTTTAATACCGCCATGCTGTAATGGTTTTGGTTGAGTATCAATCCCTGCATCTCAATATTTGTGTAATGCCCGTCTCTAATGGTGTACATGGCAGGCAGCTTCAATAGTCCTGCATAGTCATATTGACCCTTCTCAATCAAATTGATGACCTCTGGATAGGTAGCCACTTCAATGAAATTGATATTCAAGTCCAACTCTTTAAGATATTCACCCACTATATCTCCCTTTTGAACAACCACTGACTTGTTCCTTAGCTCTTCAAGGCTATTAAGTTTAATGTTTTTTGCAGTGATTATATCACCATGAGTGATGTTGTGCACCAAAGAAAAGCTATAGATTTTTTCTCTTTCTTCCGAAAAGAATATTCCAGCTATCACGTCAATATCTCCCGATTCCAAAGCCTCTCTTGTCTTACTCCATTCATCCAGCCTAATCTCAACCTGATACCCCATAGCCTCACCAACAGCCTTGGCTAACTCTACATTGAAACCAGCAGGATTACCGCTGTCATCAATAAAGCTATATGGTGGATAATAAATATCATCCCCAACAATTAATACAGGCTTGTTACTCGATGTTGCCTCTGCAACGGAATTGCATAAAAACAAATAGATTGTTGTCAGACATAATAGAAGAAGGGTTATGAATAAACTTGATTTATGGAATTTCATGTAATCCCCCTTATCAATAGGTAACTGATAACCTGCTTAAAAACTTAAATACCTTTTAATTATATAATAAATCAAGACGATTGTCTCTTTATATGTAATTTAAATGCATAATCGACAGGGTTCTTGAGTTCAGGTGGTGTGAAACACCATCTAAACCTTAGAAACCGTTATCCAGGGACTGTTAGTCATCGGATAGAAGTGGGAGTCTTAGCACTGTTAGTCATCGGATAAAGATTATGAATGAATATTCAGATAATATCATTGTATTTTACCTGTTCTATGGTTATAATATTATTATATTAGCAATTGTCTTGAAATATACCTTAGATAAGATTGCTGATAAAACCATATTTTAAGAAAGGGGATACAAATGGCCAGATTAACTGTAGTAGAAGGCATAGGCGAAAGCTATGAAGCGAAATTGAAAGAAGCAGGTATCAATTCTATCGAAGCATATCTTGAGGAATGCACCACTAAAAAAGGCAGAACGAATCTTGCGGAAAAAACAGGAATATCAGAAAAACTAATCTTAAAATGGGCCAATCATGCTGATTTGATGAGAATTAAGGGTATCGGCGGCGAATATTCAGAGTTGTTGGAAGCTGCAGGAGTCGACACAGTTCCAGAGCTTTCAAAAAGAAAAGCTGAGAATCTCTATAGTAAAATGATGGAAGTAAATGAAGAGAAAAAACTGGTAAGAAAACCACCAGCTCTGTCTCAAGTTGAAAAGTGGGTGGAAGAAGCGGGAACACTTCCAAGAAAATTAAACTATTAGACTTGAAAATAACCCCATGCCAATGGTTTTGGGGTTTTTTGTTGTGTTAAAAAGGACTATTGACAACAATGATCCCAAGCCAACATGGTGTTTCTGCATCTTGTCAGTTCATCAAATATATTCTATAATATAGTGACTTCAATAAGCAAATAAACTGATAAGGAGATATGATGATTAAAAATATTGCTAGAGATATTTACATGATTAAGGTACCACTGCCTGAAAATCCCTTAAAAAACTTAAATAGCTATCTGGTCAAAGGCAAGGATAGAAATCTTTTGATTGATACAGGGTTCAATACACAAATCTGCTATGATGCGCTAACAACAGGTCTGAAAGAAATCGGAATCGCTATGGATGACACGGATATCTTTATCACACATCTACATACTGATCATGCTGGATTATGTGCCAGAATCGCTTCACCAAGCTCTAAAATCTATATGAGCAGAATCGATTCGCAGCACATAAAGTCCTCTTTCAACATCAATTATTTTGATAATCTGGAAACAATATTCTATTCGCTTGGCTTTTCGAAGGAAGAATTCGCAAACAATATAAAAAGCAGCCCTATAGTAAAGTATGCACCTCCAATAGATACAGCGTATACAGAAATAGAGGATGGCTACGTGATAGATCTGGGAAATCGTAAGTTGAAGGCTGTGTTGACACCTGGTCACACACCGGGTCATATGTGTTTATATGTTGAGAATGAAAAACTGTTGTTCAGTGGAGACCACGTCATATTTGACATAACGCCCAACATCACCAAATGGAGAGGTTTTTACAACTCTTTAGGTCAATACATGAAAAGTCTCAGTTTAATCAAAAGTATGCCAATTGAGTTAACCCTCTCGTCCCACAGAAATCCTATGGGTAATTGCAACGAGAGAATAGATGAGCTCTTCCATCACCATGAAATAAGAATCAAAGAGGCGAACAATATCGTAAAACAATTCCCCGGACTGTCACCCTATGACATCGCTTCAAAAATGACTTGGTCCATCAGAGCTAAAGATTGGAAGGCATTCCCAGTTGTTCAGAAGTGGTTTGCAACAGGTGAAGCCTCCGCTCATTTGGATTACTTGGAAGATGCAGGAATGGTAAAATCCACCAATGTTGATGGCAATATCAAGTATTGGCCTGTTTAACGATAGAAAGAGGAAAGGAGTCAATTCATGAAAACTGAACCCAAAGGGAAAAAACTTCAACAATCACTTGTTCATAAATGGCACAATGTATGGGAAAAACTAGATAACAAGGAATTTCAAAAGGCTTTTGCCGTCAACGAAGTGTACAAGTCATTCCTGGACACAGGCAAGACTGAAAGAGAAGCCACCGATGAGATTATCCGAATGGCTGAGGAACATGGCTTTAATTCATTGGACTATTTTATTAAAGGAAACAAGGTTCCTGCGCCTGGAACTAAATTATATGCCAACAATAAGGGTAAAGGAGTAGTCTTGTTTGTTATTGGTAAAGAAAAACTCGAAGATGGAATGAACATCATTGGCTCCCATCTCGATGCGCCACGTATTGATTTAAAACAGTTCCCCCTATACGAAGACTCGGATTTGGTTATGTTAAAAACCCATTATTATGGCGGTATAAAAAAATATCAGTGGGTTACACTGCCTCTTGCATTACACGGGGTGATTGTAAAACCCGATGGTGAAAAAATCTCCATTGTCATTGGTGAAGATGCGCAGGACCCGGTCTTTTTTATTACTGATCTACTCCCCCATCTAGCCAAGGATCAAATGGATAAAAAGATGGGCGACGGCATCACTGGTGAAGGTTTAAACATCCTTTTTGGCAGCATACCATTTAAAGACAGTGAGATCAATGATAAGGTAAAGCTTAATGTCTTGAGCATTTTGCATGAAAAATATGGGATGTCGGAGAAAGATTTTACAACAGCTGAGTTTGAGATTGTGCCGGCCGGAAAATCCAGAGACGTTGGCATAGACAGAAGCATGGTGGGCGGGTATGGCCAGGATGATAGGGCTTGTGCTTTCACTTCATTGCAGGCGATACTGGATATCGAAACACCTAAAAAAACAGCTGTTGCCTTATTTGTTGACAAAGAAGAAATCGGAAGTGTCGGCAACACAAGTATGGCATCCAAATTCTTTGAAAACACTGTGGCTGAACTGATGAATCTAACTTGTGAGAATTATTCCGATCTTTTGCTTAGACGGTCCTTAAGCAACTCCTGTGTGTTGTCTGGAGATACTTTAGCTGGATTCGACCCAAACTATCCCGAAGTTATGGATAAGCTCAACACACCCTATATAGGAAAAGGGATCACACTTGTAAAATACACAGGATCACGAGGCAAAGGCGGCAGCAACGATGCCAACGCAGAATACCTGACAAAGATTAGAAAAATATTCGATGATAATCAAGTTGTGTGGCAAATGGGAGAACTTGGAAAAGTTGACCAAGGTGGTGGGGGCACCATTGCTTACATCTTAGCCGGTTATGGTATGGAAGTGGTAGACTGCGGTGTTTCGCTCTTAAGTGTACACGGTCCCTATGAAATCGTAAGCAAAGCGGATATCTACATGACCTATAAGGGGTACAAAGCATTCTATCAAGCCTGATCAAAAGATAAATTGATAAAAAAGCTGATATCATCAAATGATTATATCAGCTTTTTTTGACCTTTATTCTACTTAATCTGACAACAATCTCTTTTCACCAGTAATGTCCTGAATCGGTTTAATGTTTTGTGTGACCTCCAGGACGCCTAGATAATCACCTGTGTCTCCCCGAACAGCGAAGTATCGGATATAGATATACTGATCGCCCATTTTTATCCAGAAATCTTCATTGTCTTTCTTGCCGCTTCTAAAATCCTCTATAATTTTTTCTACAACATGCACACTGGCTGGCGGATGGCAATTGGAGACCTTTCTACCTATTATATCTTTCGTGCGTGGGAAAATTCTTTCCTTCCCTTGCGAAAAGAACTTGACGGTGTCATCCTTGTCCACAAAGGTGATATCCAAGGGAAGCGTATCAAGTACTTTGACTAGCTCGTCGAGTTTAAACACACCTGTTGGCATATGTATCAATCCATGCTGCGCATTTTGAACTTCTTTTAATTCCTCCAAAACTTCTTCTGGTTCCCAATGTGGTATGTCATCTATTAAAAACCCAATTTCCGGACTTTCATCATAGATTGTTTTCCACTCTTCTTGCGTCAGATTTTCCAGGAGCATGGGGATCATAATATTCTCTTCCTTGAAAATCATCTCAATGATTTTTTCTGTCAAATGATCCACTTTTCGCTTGAACTCTTCTAGATTTTCAATTCCTTTAGTCAGTTCATCCTGAACGAGCTTTATCTCATTCCTTATTTCATCATCCACTCCCCACATCACTTGGGGAGGTGCTGTGATACCGTGTTTCTCCATATAAGGGAATAACAGATTCTCTTTTTTCTGGTAATGGATATGAATTCTTGACAACTCATCCAAGCCAGCTTCCAACATCACTACACTATCCCCTTCCGGAAAAACGTCAAGGTATGGTCTGATTCTTTCAGTAATCAAATTACTGATCACTTCATTTTCTAGCTTTAAAACATTTGTCGGATGACCGGGAATCAGAGATATATCCAAGTCCTTATGGATATCTTCAATGGATCCCTTGAATACTGAAGCATGTACATCACAGAGTTTCTGGACCTCTGCAACAGGCATTCCCTCATTTATCAAGGTCTGCTCTGCCTCAGTGATTTCCGAAGCGGATACACCCTTGAATGCTTTCTCGAATTGCATTCTGACTTCCTCCACCGTTTTCCCCTCAT
>DMAP01000388.1 GCA_003446975.1 Clostridiales bacterium
AGTTCGAATCTCTCCGGGGGCACTTGATATAGTGGTAAATAAGCCGCTAACCCCCACATATAGGGGTCAAAAGGGTCTTTCAGGAATGAGGACTCTTTTTTTACTGCAACCTTACTGCAACCCAGTTTGATCCTCCACTTTTTCAAACAAATCATTCATTTCGATTATTGCAGTTATTTCGTCCATTTTCTCGGCGGCTTCCTTTTGCATGCCTGGGATTGTATGGGAATACACATTCAAAGTCATGGCGGCATCAGAATGTCCAAGCCTTTCCTGGACAACTTTGATTGAGATCCCTTGTTTCAACATCAGACTTGCAGCGGTATGTCGCAGGTCATGAAACCGAATATCTGGTATGTTTGCTTCTCGTAATAGTTCCTTAAATTGTCTGAGAAGATTACTTGGGTCTAAAGGCGATCCATGTGAGGATGGAAAAATAAGGTCATTATCTTGCCACTGCTTACCCATAAACTCTCTTTCAAATAATTGTCTTTTATAGTGGTCTTTTAATGACGATACTGTTCCTGGCCCTAATAAAATCATCCTTCGGCCGGCAGCTGTTTTAGGGTCTGAAAACACCAATCCAGTCTTTTGAACTCGCTGGACTTGCCGTTGAATATTTAGTTGATGAGTATCCCAGTTGAGATCGCTCCATTTCAAACCCAAAATTTCTCCCTCTCTAAGACCTGTGGTCACAGCCAATTTGTATAAAGCTTCAAGCCTCTTCCCCTTCGCTGCTAAAAGTAATGATCTGACTTGATTCTCATCAAGTATTTTCATCTCGTTTTTTATTGCTTCCGGTTTGTAAATTGCGTCAGATGGATTTCTATAGATAATGCCTAACTTTAATGCGTGGTTTAATGCGCAATGAAGCACAGAATGGATTAGCCTAACAGTTCTGACACCAGTTCCTGAAGCTATCTTGCTATTATATAGAGCTTGAATATCAGCAGGCTTCAATTCATTAATATTTTTAGTTCCAAGAATTGGATTGATATGTAATTCAATAATTGATTTATATTGAAGCAGTGTTTTCGGTTTTATTGAATCCTTACGCGAAATAATCCATTCGTCTAAATACTTCGCTAATGTCAACTTTGGACCTGCATAGAATAGACCGGATTGGATTTTTTGTAGCGTCTCAATTCTCCAATTGTTTGCTTCTCTCATTGTTCGGAAATATTTTGTCACCCTTTTCCCTTCTACCGAAAGTTGGACCATATAAGTCCCATCTCTTCTTTTTGTAACACTTCCTTGGTTTTGACCACTTTTTTTTGCCATCTTACCTCCTTCTATTGAATCTATATATTGTTTATGATTAATTTCAAAACATGGTAAATCAAACAAATGAAGACCACCCGTAAACATTGGATTGAGAATCCCATGTTTACGGTCCACCATGCATTGGCAATGTGCTCGTATCAATAAAAGCTTCAATAGCAGATTGACGAGCTCGAACCAAACGACCCATTTTGACAATGGGAAAATCCCCTCTACGCATCATCAAATAAACTTGAGGTTTGCTGACCTTTAAAAGTCGAGCAATATCTTGTGCATTCAATAATTTGTCAGAATAGCTTGGAATTAATTCAAAATTATTCATAGTTTTCTCCTTGTATTTTGTTTTGGTGTTGCACAATTGCAGACGAATTTGGCTGTGCTTCCCATAAAATTTTCAAATCTTCTGGTAAAGGAAGAATTGAATCATCCTCAGGAATTATTTTCCCTAATACAATCTTGGATCTTTTTCCTTTTTGAGTCTCTAAATTCTCCAAATATCCCATTCTGATAGCTTGTTTCAGTCTCCTACTTGTTGAAGAGGTATCCAAGCCCAGTGCATTGGCAATAGTTGTATTATCTAAAAAGCTTTGACGATTATTATTCTTATCGATAAACGAACTTACCAAGCTACTATCGCCAGAATTTAAAAGCTTGTCTACAACAGCCACAGTCTCCCGAATTATTGGCTTTATTGAACTTTCAGCACCTTCATTAATCTTTACTGAAATTAAGTCGTAAGCTAAGGCATAATCATCAAGAGTGGCGACAATGGAACCATTTGCATCAATTTCCCTCTGTTGCTGATAAAGAATTGCGATTATTTTTATTAAGCTTAGTAATACAGAAAAATCTCTGCGAAGGCGGACCGCAGATGGTCTTGTTTGTTCTGCCAGGACTTTAGCATAACGAATTACAACTTTCTTGTTACCCTTTTTTTCAATCCACACCTGGTAATCAATGAAATTCTCAAGCAACGGTGTTTCCCTTTCCAATCCCATGGAACTCTCGGCAATTTTCATCATGATCTGTTTGGTCTGGTCTCGATCATCAGAAATATCGATAGAGACAAGTCTTGTCTCATTTTCCGGATGTAACTGGATTTGGGTTGTTGTCGTAATAAAGCCTGTCGGCCCTTTTTTCTCCAGGCATTTCCCCTGATTCCCATGCTCTGTACTTTCAACTGTCATATGCTTTATTTGACCTTCGCTAAGTAAGATGCGAATGAGATAGGAGATGAACTCGTCAGACATGCCCACAGCTTCACCTATGATTAAGAACCGGTGTTCAAATGATTCCTCGGTATAAAAGAGGGCTTTATCACTCATTGAGGAAATATCAAAGTAAGCGCTTCTGGGGAAGAATTCCAACACTTTTTCCAGGATATAGGACTTTCCAACGCTTGATGTCCCCTTAATTGCCATGGATATCGGTTTATCTAAAATTCGAGAAGTCAAAGCCAAATAAATCAGTTGGATAGTATTCTCTTCACCAACGATTCCGAGTGTTCTACAGAGTCTGACAACTTCTGTCAAAATATCCTTCGCACCTATAATGACTGCTTTTTCGGATAAGTCTTCGATTTCTTTTTTTGTTTCTTCATCAATAATTTTTGAGAATGGAATCGCAGATTCTAGTGTATTTGACATCAGTGCTTGTATATTATCCCCAACAATATGACATTCACTGATGTCCTTGCGATTATCCGGAGGAAAAATCACCCATGCATCAGGAATATCGTTACCTATTCGTCGAACAAACATCGTTCCATCCTCATCATGCTCTTGCCACAGATAGACCTTTTTCCCAGCCAGATAATCTTTCCAATCAGCCTTCCAAGTTGATGCATCAGGGACGCCAAGTGCAGGAAAACCATAGAACCAAAGAGTTTGAGCATTCGTCTCTCCATCAACAAGAATAATCATGTCCCCGTGATCTCCATTAATAATGCAATCCTGCAATGGTTTGCCCGTCCACCAGAGACCATATAGTGTTGGGCGACTCCCCGGGGCCCATAATAAGCTATTGAAACCATTCAAGGATGTCCGAATGCGAGTACCAACCCTCTTGCCATCTTGGTTAAAGTAAGGGCTGAGTAGCTGTGGGACACCTTTTTGGTTTCGTTCGTGGACCTGCAAAGATTGTAAGAAATCCAGAGGCAGTTTTTTAGCCTCAGAATAATCCTGAAGAGTGATCCCAGTGAATTTGTTCTTGGGTAATCTTGAATCTTTAATAATCCCCAATTTTTGTCCTAGTTCAAAGATACTGCCATTGATTCCACACATATGGCAGTTGAAGCCTTGCTCATTGAAAGAAAAACTACCGACCTGCTCTTCATCATGAAAAGGGCAGAGAGCCCAATATTCACCTGTGTGATCCGGATATGCCGACTTTTCACCAAGAGGAGGTCTTAGTCTTTCAATAATGTCCTTGAAAAGCTCTTTTTGATCTGATGTATTTGTGTTAAAATTCATGAAGGCCTCCTATACAGGCTCGTAATAGAATTTGCCGATGAGATTCCTTGCCCGGAGTAAATCGGCATTTTTATTACTTGTATCTCTAGCTTATAGAGACACAAGTGTCGGTCAGAATAAATTGTCGTTAACCTAGGCTTCTGCATTGTTATATTCCTCATCTACCAAAACTGATATTTCTTCGTTATAAAATTTGTATTTCATCAAAACCTCCTGTAGGCAATTTTTTGTTATAGTAGATCAATAATATAAATTTTCTCATTTTCCATCTTCATTTCTCTCATGTTCAGTAATCTCGACAAGGTCATTCTTGTTTCGCCTGTCCATCTCTAATCGAAAGATATGACGTAGCTGATCAGAAGGATTACGCAACTCTTCATTTGCCATTTCAAGTAATGCTGAATATTCATATTGTTCCAATGTCACCTCAATTCGTCTGACCATATCGACCTCCTTCTAAATCAAAAAAGTGGTGTAATTGCTTACACCACCATAATAGCCCGTAAAATTTACCGCTGTCAATTTACCGGATTTACTTTATTTTTGGTTTTCTTACGCTTTATCTTCAGGGGAACAATAGTTACACCATATATTTTACGAAGCTCAGATAGTCGATTGTAAATTGTTCTTGGAGAATAACTAAATCTTAATGCTATTTCTGGACCCTTATAACCCTGACTCCATAATTCAACCAGCTGTCGATTATAACCTTCGTCAGGTATTACCATCCAAGTTGGTATGTTAGCTGGTGGGTTACCGTCAGACACTTTTAGATACTTTTCTAAAAGTACATACAAATTAACCATCCAAAGAGAATAATCAGGATGGCTGGCAAAAACCTTTACTTCCAATGGGATCGCACTGTCTTCGTACTTACGGAAAACCTCAATGTAGCCATAATTGATATCTTCAACGGACCACGCTTGAGGTTCATAAACATACCCCCTCCAAGTTTTCTTATCATCTGTTACTTTTACCTCTAGGACAACCTGAGGTCTTACCTTAACCAATTCATCGAGATAACGGCCGACCAAATCTGTTATCACCTCAAGTGGTTCATCGAAACATCCGTGGAATATCAGCCGATCTTCTTTCATATCAAACCATTATAAATTAGGATCCAATAATTCGAATTCATTCTTATTTGATCTACACCTTCATGCAATCAAATAACATGCAACATATACAATCTTGTTCAAGCTTTCCAGTACAGAATTACCCACATGCTTGATATGGTGGAGAGAAAAGATTTACAAACTCGAAAATTTTACGAATATTATGGAGTAGTTATAGCTGTGATAATCTTGTTCGCTGTGCTTCTGATAATTTCCATATTGGCAAGCAACTGCTCTGGTGTAACATTCCACAAAGCCAGATAGTTAGCGCTTTTCAGACCACCCA
>DMAP01000262.1 GCA_003446975.1 Clostridiales bacterium
CTACCAATGGATGTTGCGCCGATCAGGACGATTTCCGGATCATATTCTTTTAAAACCAATGACATAGCTTTCGTATAAGGTTCTGTAACGTACTCTTCCAATATTGGATCATCTATGTATATTACTTCATCAGCACCTACTGAAATCAATGATTGGGCCTTATCCTTTATTTTGCTGCCCAGCAACACTGCAACTACTTTTTGTTCCAAGTCCTTGGCAAGCTTAGTCGCTTCTCCGATCAACTCAATGCCTACCTTAGAAATGATACCGTCTCTTTGCTCAACTATAACAAAAAGATCTTTACTCATTTTATACGCTCTCCCTTATCTATATTATGTTTCTTTCTATTAGCTTGTCCATTATTATCTGAACCGCTTCGTCAGGACTGCTTTCCGCATAAAGTGTCCCTTTTCCTTTTGCCTGCTTCACAAAGGATTTATATACATTTGTAGGAGATCCTTTTAATCCAATGTGTTCAATGCTTAAAAGATCTTTCAAATCTTCATAGCTTAATACTTGGATATCTTTTTCATAGGCTTCAACTATCCCTCTGACACTCATATATCTTGGTTCGGCAAGCTCAGTAAGAGCGGTTAGCAAGCATGGTGTGTTGACTTCAATGATATGGTATCTGTCTTCGAACTGTCTTCTGGCTATGACTTTTCCATTCTCAATCTCAACGTTTTCGACATAAGATACTTGAGGTATTTTCAAGTTTTCGGCGATTTGTGGACCTACTTGAGCAGTATCTCCATCGATTGCTTGACGTCCGGTTATGATTAGGTCATAATCCATTTTCTTTAAAGCTGCTGCGATTATTTTGGCTGTCGCCCAAGTATCTGAGCCTCCAAATTCCTTTCCGGATATCAATATCGCTTCATCACAGCCCATGGCTAAAGCTTCTCTCAAAGCCACATCTGCCTGTGGCGGTCCCATACATAGTACGGTTACTTTCCCACCGTTTTTTTCTCTTAGCGTTAATGCTGCTTCTATTCCTGATTTATCATCATGATTGATTATACTTGGAACGCCTTCTCGAATTAATGTATTGGTTACTGGATCAAGTTTAACCTCGTTTGTGTCCGGCACTTGTTTAATACATACAACAATATTCATTATCTCTTCTCCTTTAACTCGATTTAATTGATTTGCATAGAACCCGAAATAACCATTTTCATAGCTTCCGATGTTCCTTCATATATCTCAGTTATCTTAGCATCTCTCATCATTCGCTCTACAGGGTATTCTCTTGAGTAACCGTATCCGCCCATTAGTTGGACGCAAGCTCTTGTGACGTCATTTGACATTTCAGATGCGAACAGTTTTGCCATTGCTGCCATAGGACCAAAATTCTCCTTGTTATCCTTGGCAACTGCAGCTCTCCACGTCATTAATCTTGCTGCGTCAACTACTGTTTGGAGTTCAGCTATTTTGAATTGAGTGTTCTGGAATTGAGAAATTCTCTTGCCAAATTGCTTTCTTTCCTTGATGTATTTGATGGTTTCGTTGATAGCTCCTTGAGCGATTCCAACAGCTTGAGCAGCGATACCGATCCTGCCGGCGTCGAGCGCTTTCATGGCAATCTTGAAGCCGTCGCCTTCTTTTCCAATACGATTTTCAACCGGTATTCTCACATCCACATAAGCAACTTCACAGTTGGATGCAGCTCTAATGCCCATTCTGTGGATATTTTTACCGACAACAAGTCCTTCTGTGTCTTTATCTATTACAAAAGCGGATATGCCCTTTGTTCCTTTTGACTTGTCGGTCATGGCAAAAACTATGAAAGTATCTGCTATCCCGGCGTTGGTGGTGAATATCTTTGATCCATTGATAATGTATTCATCCCCTTGAAGCACTGCCTTTGTTTGTTGTCCTGAGGCATCTGTTCCGGCATTGGGTTCTGTTAATCCAAAACATCCAACCTTTGATCCATCAACCATTGGTCTTAGCCATTTTTCCTTTTGGTCTTCAGTGCCAAAATCATTAATGCATGAACAAGCCAGGGAAGTATGAACGGAAATGGTAATGCCTGTACTGGCATCAACCTTAGATATTTCTTCCATACATAATGCATAACCAAGGTAATTGCTGCCTGCACCGCCGTATTTTCTGGAATATGGTATCCCCATAAGGCCATATCGCTGCAGTTTTTTTACGAGATCCAAGTTAAATACCTCGGTTTCGTCCATCTCTTCTGCAATCGGTCTAATTTCATTTTCTGCAAATCTGGTGTAGAGTTCTTTTTGTAATAACTGTTCTTTGTTTAATTTAAAATCCACCTTTTGTTTCCTCCTATAGATAAGTTTGTTAATTAATTATTTAACACAAGGGTACATTAAACCACGTCTTATGACAAGTACGCACTTTAAAGTACTGTAGTATCTAAATATATACTGAAAATCGCATCTCATGTTTTTTGTGTGGATTGATTTGTTTACAATCAACAAAATTTGATATAAAGTAATATGTGAAGAAATAGATTAATGGCACACGTAATCAATTAGGAGTCTGATATGCGAACAATTCTAGTCACCGGCGGCGCCGGATTCATAGGCAGCAACTTTATTAAAATGATGGTAAATAAATATCCTCATTATCAAATCATCAATTTGGATGCTCTGACCTATGCGGGTAATCTGGAGAATCTTTCTAGCGTGGCAACAGCTCCCAATTATCAATTTGTGAAGGCGGATATCAGAGACCGTCAGGCCGTTGAACAAGTTTTCGACACGTATGGCATAGATACTGTTGTGAATTTTGCGGCTCAGACCCATGTGGATAGAAGCATTGATGCGTCGGAGGTGTTCTTGACGACAAATGTTGTAGGGACACAAATCCTGTTGGATGCAGCCAAGAGATTCTGGAAGGTCAATCCTGATGACAATTACTGCAGAGAATACAAGCCTGGAGTGAAATTCCTGCAAATCTCTACCGATGAGGTTTATGGCTCGTTGGGAGAAACAGGACTCTTTGTTGAGACCATGCCCCTGATGCCAAACAGCCCATATGCCGCATCAAAGGCCGGTGGGGATATGATTGTAAGGGCCTATCATCAGACATATGGACTGCCTGTCAATGTCACAAGATGCAGCAACAATTATGGACCCAATCAGCATCCGGAAAAACTGATTCCGCTCATGATTCAAAATTGTCTGGCCGGCAAACCGTTGCCTGTCTACGGCGATGGGTTGAATGTGAGGGATTGGCTTTATGTCGATGACCACTGCTCAGCCATCGATAGGGTACTGCACAAAGGCAGATCTGGAGAGGTCTACAATATCGGCGGCAACAACGAAAAAACCAATATCGAAATAGTTAGGCTGATTATCAACATCCTCGGTAAATCGGAAGAGCTTATCCAATTCGTCAAGGATCGCCCCGGTCATGACAGACGGTATGCTATCGACAATACCAAGATAACCACTGAGCTGGGATGGAAGCCTGTCCATACATTTGAGCAAGGAATCAGAGAAACAATCCAAAAAACAAAAGGGACGGTTCCTTTTGTTTTTTGAAGCATTTACGTTAAATGAGGATAGTATGAGAGTTGATGCAATACTTAGCAACCTGAATTTAGACGCAAACATATATGAGCTTGAAAGCAACTATCAGGGCAATACACTTCACGTGATGAGAGAAGATGCGTTAGCCTATTCATTTGGTGGCAATAAAGTCAGAATAGCGATTGAGTTGTTTGAAGACTTGAAACGCAAGAATTGTGACTGCATCATAAGTTATGGTGGAAGAGGCTCAAACTTGAATCGGGTCATAGCCAATATGGCATTCAATCAGAGAATACCTTGCTATGTTATCGTTTCTGAAACTGAAGGAGATCAATTCTTTGAATCAATCAACGACAAAATGGTGAGATTGTCACATGCAAAGGTGATCAATTGCAAAAAGAAAGATGTTTTAAAGACAGTTGTCCAGGTTTTTGAAATGTGCAATCAAAAAGGTTTGAGATATTATTACATCTATGGCAATGCAGAGGGTGTGGGAAATGAATCAGTGCACGTTGCTGCTTACCACAAAGTATATAAGCAGATATTGGCATATGAAGCCAACAATAACATTCGATTTGACTACATTTTTCTTGCTTCTGGAACAGGAATGACCCAGGCGGGTCTCGTTAGCGGAATGATTGATGCGGCTGATGAGAAAACAATAGTTGGCATATCAGTATCTAAATCTAAAATGGCTGGGGAAATGTCAATTACTAGGGGAGTCGAGCAGTTTTTTCCAGATAAGAGGATTAATTTTTCTGATATGATACACTTTGAGGATCGCTATAATTGTGGTGGATATGGATGTTACAATGATGAAATTAATCGCACCATCATTGATA
Source organism: Clostridiales bacterium (assembly GCA_003446975.1). Lineage (GTDB taxonomy): Bacteria > Bacillota > Clostridia > Tissierellales > Dethiosulfatibacteraceae > 38-11. The sequence goes on from DMAP01000262.1 coordinate 4,349, forward strand.
TCTTAGTCAGATATGGGATTCCACTGGACAGAACATATACTGGAAAGGCTTTTTGGGGAATGAATGCATATTTAGAGAATAAGAGTATTGCCGGTAAGCATATTCTTTTCATACATACTGGCGGGACACCCTTGTTTTTTGATGATTTTTATGGTTGTGTGAGGTGAGGTAATGAGATGAAAGAATGGTTTGAGGATAAGAAACTACTATTGTTGGGAGGAAAACCTTCAGGTTCAACTGATATTGTGGCATATGCTAAAGCCATGGGGGCTTATGTCATTGTAACAGATTATTTAGAGCAGAACGAATCACCGGCTAAAAGACTAGCCGATGAGTCTTGGACAATCAGTACAGATGACGTGGATACCCTTGTGAGATTAGCAATAGAGAATGGTGTTGATGCCGTGGCAACTGGTGTTCATGAGTTTAATATTTCTAAAACGATAGAGCTTGCCCAAAGACTGAAACTGCCTTTTTATGCGACAAGAGACCAATGGAATCTATGCGCCAATAAAGATAGCTTTAAAAGACTATGCATGGATTTTGACATCCCGGTAACTATGGCATACTCGGATTTTGATATCAATAATTACGAAAATTATAATGATTTAGTGTTTCCAGTGATTATCAAACCTGTTGACAGTAGTGGGGGCAAAGGGATTTTTATTTGCTTTAATGCTGTTGAGTTGGGAAAAAGTATTGTTAAAGCATTGAAATTTTCAAAAAGCAAAAATGTATTGATTGAAAGATATGTCTCAGCTGAAGAAGTGACATTATATTACACAGCACAAGATGGAGAAATCATGTTGACAATGATGGCGGACAGATGTGTCAAACACTATTGGAAAGACTTGATGCCTCTCCCTGTCAGCTTTGATTTTCCATCGAAATATTTGGATTTGTACATGGAGACTATGGACCATCAGGTGAGAGAGATGTTTAAATCCATAGGTATCAGAAACGGTGCCTTTTTCATCCAAAGCTTTTGTGACGGTAGCCGGTTCACTTTTTACGAGATGGGTCTTCGCATAAGTGGCAATCTGCAATATAAGATCATGTCCGAAATAAATGGATTGGATGTGATGGAGATGCTTGTCAATTTTTCGATGTCTGGCAAGATGTTCGATCGCCCTCTGAAAAAACTTATACAACCAAAATACGATAGAAAAGCATCTATTCTCAATGTATTCGTTCTTCCAGGAGAGATTGGTAAAATAATCGGATTGGAAGAAGTAAAATTAATGGATGGTGTATTGGATGTGGTACAGATGCATAAAGAAGGCACCAGAATTCTGGATACAGATATAGGAACGTTGAAACAAAGCACATTGAAGATTTACATTGTGGCG